>NZ_JXIS01000090.1:0-627 GCF_000836715.1 Bacillus sp. L_1B0_5
TTCGTAATATATCCTTCTTCACAAGACGTAAACGTCAATTTTTCTTGATTCTCCTCACAATCCATAAGCGTGACATACCCATTTCCAGGTCCTTCTTTTTTGGCAATAACACGTAAGACATACCCATGATTATGTTGGAGATGGACATTTTGAGATACGCCAGCACTCCAATTAGATAGAACCAATACAGAAACACCATCTATTTGTTGTACGTCTGCATTTCCAGTTACATGCCACCCCATTACCCCTTGTGTAAAATCACCATTTTTAATAATATTTCTTGTATCATACAAATAACGCGCTTGTGCCACTCGTGCATCCAACTCTACATAGATGTCATAATTCATACCTGGAACATCTGACAACCAATCATTGTACACATATGGAATCGATTGTACCAAATACTCAGCGTACTGAATTTGAGCGAGTGTCGTATCAAACTGTAAAGCCTCATCTTGTACATTTGTGAATAAAGCATTAATGGCTTGTTTCGCTACATCATATGCTTGTTGTGTTTCCGAACGTTTTGCTTCCATTTGATCGTTCCATTTCTTCTCCATGTGTTTCACGCGTGACAGTGCTTCCCCATCTATTGGCCCTTCTTCAATTACTTCTAAATTATCTAAT
>NZ_JXIS01000091.1:0-5961 GCF_000836715.1 Bacillus sp. L_1B0_5
GTTTGTCCATTATTTGCACCAGAACCCAAAATAGGAGTCTTGTTTAAGACTTCTGTTTTGTTTGTATAAAAATAAACGTTTTAATATCCATGAGGGATACAATTAAACACTCTAGGCTATCAAAATTTCAAAGAATCACCCCTTATAAAAATATAATTTAAACAGATGTTCTCAACGTTCTGGTGATATAAATATTTATAATAAGATATTTCTTTTATGGGATTATTCAACTTAAAAAAGGAGAGATAGAATGAGAAAAGTTTTAAAAAGTAGCATTCTGACTTGTGTAACATTAGTAGGCTTATGTACAACCACTACGGCATTTGCTGATAGTCACCTCGGTTATTCGTATGAGTCCAATATAGGCTATCAAAATTCAACATGGATGTCCGAATTAGAGGATTCAAAAAAAATAAGCGGACTATCTATTCCAGGCACTCACGGTTCAATGGCTTTACATGGAGTAAGTGTTTTTGATGAAAATCTGACTAGGAATCAAACCATGAACTTATCCCAGCAATTAGATTCGGGTATTCGTTATGTAGACATGCGTGTTAAACGTGTTAAGGATTCATTTGCAATCCATCATGGAATTGTTTATCAAAAAGCAATGTTTGAAGATGTATTAAAAGAGACTATTCAATTTTTAAGAGATCATCCGAAAGAAACGATTTTAATGCGTTTAAAAGAAGACACTGACCCTGAAACCGGCTCACTATCATTCGAAAAAATATTTAAAAATTATAAAGATCGTAATGCTGACTATTTTTGGGACCCAAATTCTGTAGCATCATCAGAAAGAAATAATCCGAAATTAGGGGATGTCCGCGGTAAAATTGTATTATTGCAAAATTTTACAGCATCCCAAGAATACGGTATAAATTGTGATTCCTTGTATACTCAAGATAAGTTTGAAGTTGGTACTGGCCCAAATGGAATGTATGATAAATGGAATGCGGTGAAAAACCATCTTTTACAGGCAAATAATAACGCCAACAATGGGAAAATCTATCTTAACCATTTTAGTGGGACGGGTGGTGCATCAGCATTATTGAATAATTTCTATCCGTGGTTTATTGCAAGTGGAAAAGAAAGTAGAAATACAAATAGCAATCAAAAGCTGATTCAAAAAAATGCAACAAATGAATGGACAGATTTCCCTCGTGATATGAATGGCCAAGTATTTTACGGTGGAATGAATACAATGGGAACTGATTTCATACAAAAAAGTGGGATAAATCATGCCGGTATTATCGCCGCAGATTTTCCTGGACCAGGTTTAATAGATAGTATTATTCGATTAAATGGGATTAAATCAAATGAAAAAGAAGTATTAATTTCCCAAATAACTTCTGAATCAATTCCATTATCCGGGCAAAAAAATCGTTCCAGCCAAAACTTTAACATTACAAATTTACCTATAGGAACAAAGGGATTAAAATGGGTTGTTGAACCTACAGAAAAAGATAATGCTTCTGCTATTTCATTCAATATTATGGTTGATGTTTCCTTAGGAACGGATTCGGTTCGTTGGAAGAACCTCTCGAATGAATCAAGGACTGAAGCATACACAAATGCTAAATATTATATTGCAAATCCGAATGGTGCAACTAGTAAATTTACAGTAAAAATATACGCTATTACTAATTAAGGTTAAGGATCTATGCTTTTTCCTTTAAAAAAACACATCAAAATGTGCACTTTTCAGAAATAATATTTTACCTTCCTATAAAAAAATTATAGTAACTTAAAAATATATTATCCGATAAAAAGCCTATAGAAAAGTTGTTATCTTTAGGCTTTTTTATCATTGAAACGAGCAAATGTCATTTCTACTTCTAAACGTAACTAATCGTCGGGACGAACACCAATATATAGAAACTCCTTCGTAGATTCCATATACATTAGAACTTCAGATAATCCGGAGTTCTTTTTATTATTATTTTCTTTTACCTTCCTCTTAAAATAATTAAATCCAATGAATAGAATCTGATTTATAGAAAAATAATAAAAAAAAACGGACTGTTATACATACTAAGGAGGAACCCATGTCCTTAATTGAAAGAACTATCAAAACTACAATGAATGAGATTGTTGAAACTATCCAGACAAATAACTTACAAGAACTCAAGAATAAATTAGAACAAATCTTTGATATTTGTGCTGATTTGGTTGAACATCCTTTACAACTAAAAACAAAGACGAATGTTGTACTATATTACTTTGAAGGACTTACAGATGGTGTTACATTAAAGGGAAGTGTCATTACGCCATTGTTACAAGAAGTAACGGAAGACATACAAGTATTCAATTCTGATACAATTGCTACTTATACAAAAACAGTATGTACATGGAATGAAATAAAAAAAGGGTTGCTGGAGGGGCAATGTGTGCTATTTATGGAGGGGGCAAGGAAAGCACTCCTCATCAATACAAAAGGATGGGCAGAACGATCCATTCAGGAACCTGTTTCAGAAGTTACAATTAAAGGGTCTCATGACGGTTTTATTGAAAATGCCGCTAAAAATATTGGTCTCATTCGTAGATATATTCCTTCTACTGAATTAAAAATCAAGAAATTAGCAGTCGGAGAAAGGGCTACTACTTTTGTATATTTACTTTACTTAGGTGATGTGGCGAATGCAGACGTTGTTCAAGAGGTAGAGGGAAGAATTAGTAAAATTAAAATTGATACGGTATTAGGCATAGGAGAATTATCTAACTTGACAAAAGATAATAGTTTGACTCCTTTTCCACAGGCTTACTTAAGTGAACGCCCAGATGCCATTTCTAATCATATTCTTGATGGAAAAGTAGCCGTGTTAGTTGATAGATCTCCTAGTGCAATGATTGTCCCAATAAATTTAATTGGATTTTTTCAGACGCCAGATGATTATAATGTACATTGGATGATTGCATCCTTTTTTCGTTTATTACGATTTTTAGGATTTATTATAGCTATGTTTTTACCCGCAATGTACATTGCAATGGTTTCATTTCACTTTGAAATTATTCCTTTAGATTTATATACTTCTATCGCAACATCAAGGATCAAAGTTCCTTTCTCTCCTTTATTAGAAGCGCTTATTATGGAAATCACATTAGAAATGCTTCGCGAAGCTGGGATTCGTCTCCCTCAGCCGATCGGACAAACAATTGGAATTGTTGGAGGGATTGTAATTGGTCAAGCAGCTGTTCAAGCGGGTCTTGTAAGTAATGTTATGGTTATTATCGTATCTATTACTGCCATTTCATCGTTTGTTGTTTCTAATTACGATTTATCGAGTTGTATTCGTCTGATTCGTTTTCCAATGATGTTATTTGCCTATTTTTATGGAATTGTAGGTATCGTTAGCGGGTTGATGCTCTTATTTGCTCATTTTGTGTCACTAACTTCTTATGGTTCACCATATGGGTTACCAATCGCGCCTTTTCGTTTCCAAGAATTAAAAGATTCTTTTGTAAGATTTCCTAACTCGATGCTTACTACTCGCTCTAGTACAGGACAACCGAAACAAAAAAAGAAAAAAGAAGGTGGTTCACCTGGGGAAGGTTAACTTTCGAAACTTAACTTTATTAGAATTTATTATTTTTATTCACTCACTGCAACTGGCCTCAGGTATGTTAATTATGCCAAGTCCGCTTGCCGCTACTGCTGGTACAGACGGTTGGATTTCTATCATTCTGGGATGGATCATAACTTCTATAATTGGAGTATTGATTATATTGATGTTGCAAAAAAATCCCAACAAGAATTTCACACAGGTTTTAACGACGTATTTTGGGAAATGGCTGGGGGCGATATTTCTTTTTTTATATGCTTTTTATTTATTTTTTGCGGCTTTTAATACGTTATTAAAAGCAACAGATATTGTGAAAGTATGGATTTTCCCTTCTATTCCTACTTATCAAATCGTCATATTACTACTACTACCCTTCATTATTTTAGCACAGAGTGGGATAAGAGCACTTACAAGTTATTCTATGCTTGTTTTTTTCTTCACTGCTTGGATGCCGATACTTCTCCTTTTTGCATTAAAAAGTAATTATAATCCATTACATCTACTGCCCATTTTGAAAGATGGCATCTATCCTATTGTGAGGGCAACAAAAGAAACAATTACCCCATACGCGGGCTTAGAAATTGCCTATTTTATCTATCCGTTTTTACAAAAAAAAGAGAAAGCCATAAAAGGAATACTGATAGCGAATACAGGAACCATGTTTTTCTATATATACGCTACTATTCTTACTTATATATATTTTAGTCCTGAAGGTATAAAGGATGTAATTTGGCCCGTATTTCACCTATTAAAGGGGATTCGCTTTTCTTTCATAGAACGTTTAGAAATTATATACATTGCTTACTATTTAATTGTATTTTCCACTACAATCTATCCGTATTTATTTTTTAGTTTACATTCGATGACAACTATATGTAGTAGAATTTCACGTAATTGGATTATTGTCAGCTCTATTTTATTAATTGTTGGAGTATTTACATTCTTTAACCCAAATTTAAATCAAATTGTGTTTATATATTTCCTTATGGATATATTTAACATCATTTTCTTTGTTTTATTTCCAGTGTTCCTTTTTATTTACAGTATCCTTTTTACTTGGCTAACTAGGAGGAAGCAACTATGATTCGAAAATGGATAGGGATTGTAATTAGTTGTATGTATTTAATTGGTTGTAGTCAAAGAATCCCCCTTGAACAAGCCTCTTTAATCCTATTAATTGCCTTAGATAGAACACCTAATGGAGAAATTCAAGTAGGAACGAGCATACCACTCTTTCATCATGAAAAGCAAAAGAGTACCGTAGAACATTGGGTTCAGGCATCCACCATATATGAAGGATTTAGCAAAATGGATACGAAATTAACAGGTTTTGTAACTTCATCAAAAAGTGAAGTGATTTTAATCGGGAAAAAATTTGCACAAGAAGAAAACTGGATACAGGCACTCGATTCCTCTTATCGGGACCCTTACGCGACTATCAATGCTAAAGTTGTAATTGTTGATGGTAGTCCTAAAAGCACATTAAAAATTCATAGACCAGATAAACCAGCGCTCTCGTCTTATATAAGCGGTGTAATCGAAGCCTCTATACAAAATAATCAGTCTGTTTCTTCCACTATTCAACAATTGATGAGAGAAAAGAATGAAAAGGGAATGACACAAACAGTTCCAATAATTAAGAAAATAAATAATGAAATTGATACAGTAGGAATTGCCTTTTTAGATCCTAAAGGAAAGTACTTAACCAAAATCCCTAAAAATGATGTGAAATTTTTCAATCTTATTAATAAATCAAAAAGTAAAGGACGGATAATTTTACATGTTGTTCTTTCTCCCAAAAAATCTATTCAAAAACCAAATACGTCTGTTTTAGTACAAGATGCAAAGAGAAAAATAAATGTTGATTTCCAGAAAGGTAAATTTATATTTAATATAAATATGAGCATGAATGTATCTTTAATTGAAAAAACCAATGGAAACATAACTAAAAATCGTTTATATAGCAGCAAACATATAAATAAATTGGAACATGAAATACAGGAAGAGATCAATGAAAAATTACAAAGTATGTTACAGGACATGCAGAGAAATAAAATTGATCCAATTGGTTTATCTGTATATGCTAGAGCTTTTCAGTATAAAGAATGGAAAAAAGTAAAAGAAGATTGGTTGCAGACTTTATCAAAAGCTAAAATCTGTGTGAATACTCAAGTCAAAATAAAAGATACCGGAACAATTAGAAATTAAAGTTCTGGTGCAAAGTTTTCTAACAGGCCTCATCATACATGCCCATCAATTAATATTTTTGGTTCTGGTGCAAAAAAGCTAAATGATTTGAAAATATTCTTTCAAACTTGGCCATACTGGTATTACTACTTAAAAAAGGTGCGTGATCAGGATGGAAAAAGAAAACATATTCAAATGGAAACATTATCAA
>NZ_JXIS01000092.1:0-22762 GCF_000836715.1 Bacillus sp. L_1B0_5
CCGATTGGTTCAACTAATAATCAGTGGGGATGAACAAAACCCCCACTGATTAAAGTTTCACTTTATATTGTACATATCAATTTTCTTTAAAATGTCTCGTAGAAGATATTAAGTATGAATCGCTTATACAAGCTGCTAATCATGAGGATTTCTCTGCTCTGTATCCTCGATTTGGACGAAAAAAAGAAATTTCTTATCCAGATGTATTTCTCATAAATGAAACGAAAGATATTGTCATGTTTATGTATGATGATAGAGGATGTGAAGTAATTGCGAAGAATAAAGAAATAATACGAGATTTATATAAGAAATACAAAGAATGGATTCCAGATTATGAACGAGAAAGTATAGATAACTTATTTAAATGACAATAGGGGAAGTGAAGCGTGTAATGAAACGTATTGCAATTGTATCTGCATGGGAACCAGAACTGACATATTTGCATCAACATTATCCGAGTGAACGTGTTGAAAAAAGAGCAGCTTGGGAATTTCATTTTCATACTATTAATGAGCTGGAAATTATATCAGTTGTTACTGGTGTCGGTAAAGTAAGCTGCGCTAGTTGTGTACAATTGTTAATTAGTGAGTTTCAGCCAGATGAGTTGTTTATGACAGGAATATGCGGAAGTTTATCAAACAAGGTGAAAAACGGTCATATTGTAGTGGCACTAAACGCAATACAACACGATGTTACTGCTGCTGGCTCAGGGGAAAATGTTTTTAATTTATATAACGGTAGAACAGCACCTATTGAAACAACAAAATCACTTGTAAGAAGAATAAAAAAAATACGATCGTATGATCCAATACATTTCGGTACATTTTTATCAGGAGATCAACGTATTCGTAGTTCAGAAATGAGATATTTACTCCATACCGTATATGGAGCATTGGCAGTTGATCAAGAAGTAGCAGCTTTCGCCTATGTGTGTCAAATAAATAAAAAACCATTTCTATGTTTAAAAGCTGCTTCAGATCAAGCGAATGATAAAACGAAAGAAGAACAAAAAATCTTTAAAATGCTAGCATGCGAAAGAGCATGTGAGCATTTAATTGCTTTTTTACGTGTTTATGAGATTAATGTAGTAAATAATAGATAGTTAGAGGGTTTTAAGCTTGGAAACTACAAATAAAATAGCTATTTTGGGTGCGAATGGAAAAGTCGGGAAATTCCTCATAAATGAAGCGTTAGAACAGGGATTTCAAGTGAAAATATTAACGAGAAATTCTAAAAATATGCCGATAAATAATGAGAATATAGAGGTTATCATTGGAGATGCCCGTGATTTTTCTTCAATCCAGGAATTACTTCAAGGTTGTAGAGCTGTGATTAATGCTGTCGGTCAACCGAAAAATGAATCTTATATTTTTAGTACAGTTACAAAGCATATTTTAAAAGTAATGAAGGAATATGAAATAAAACGTTATATTCTTATTTCTGGTGGCTCTATAAATGTTGTTGGAGATCAGAAAGGGATTGTAAATAAAATGGGGGCTAACTTGTTTAAATTATTTTTACCAAAAATGATGCAAGATAAATATAAAGAGTTACAAATTCTCCAAAGTAGTGATGTAGATTGGACGGTTGTTAGATTACCATTTGTTATAGAGGGGAATGGTATAGGAAATATAAAAGAGAGTTTAGTGGATATGCCAGGAATTAAAATTCAAAATGGAGATATTGCACCGTTTGTTATAAAACAAATTAATAGTAAGTTATATGTAGGGAAATGTCCGTTCATTTCAAATTAAGAGCTGAAATTTATAATAGATGGAATATATTATATGGGTACATGTTGAGGTTAATACAAGCAATTGGAGGGCAATTTTATATGATTCAATATAAAAGGTGTAGTGAAGTGAATATTGATTTAGTATATGAAGCTTTTAAAGATGGATTTTCCGATTATATTATTAAGATGGAGGTTTCAAAAGAGGATTTTATACAACGTTTTTTGGGACCAGAAGGTAATTTGCTAGAACATTCTTTTCTTGCTTTAGACGGTGACAAATCTGTTGGCGTAATACTAGGTGGTATAAAGGATTATGAAAGTATAAAGACTATGCGCTGCGGAACATTAGCGGTTCATCCTAATTATCGCGGTATTGGTGTGAGTCGAAAATTATTTGAACTGCATAAAGAAGAGGCGATTCAACATGGATGTAAGCAACTTTTTCTCGAAGTCATTGTAGGAAACGACCGAGCGATTCATTTTTATAATAAGTTGGGCTATGAAAAAGTGTACGATCTTTCTTATTATAATTTAAATGATTTGACTAAAATAATGAATAAAGATTGTAAGGATATTGAAGTAAAACAATTAGAATTTCCAACTTTTAAAGATGAAATTCAGAAATGGTTAAACTTCCATATAAATTGGCAAAATGATATTGATTATATCGAACAAACAAATAATATATTTTATGGTGCATATGTCGATAATGAGTTAAAAGGCTCTCTATGTGTAAATGAACAAGGTAAAATTAGTTTTATTTTCGTAGACAAAGATTATAGAAATATTGGTGTTGGGATGACATTATTACAAGTAGCAAGAGAAGAATTACATTTATCAAGTTTATCAATTGGGTTTCCTAACAATAATTTACTGGATGGTTTTTTAAAGAAATGTGGATTTGAAAAGAATTCTTTAGCACAATATGAAATGTATTTATTACTCTAAAAGCGGAAGGGATTTATTCTTTTCGCTTTTTATTTTTTCTGTTAAGTTGGTAAATTCTTCTCAAATATAATTTGTAATGAGAGGAATTTGTTTATCCTTAAGTTATCTTTTTAATTGTCAATTTTATGCTAATAATTTTCTTTGTATAATATTCTAATTTTATGTAGAATAGATACGATGGGAGGGGATGAAATGAATAATGGATTAAAGTTTAAGATTTTTGAATTGCATTGTCTTGTTCAAAAGACTTATTCTGATATTAAAATAGCGTGTGATATTGCTATTTATCAAGAAAACACTTCTAAATATTTAATTTCATTAGGATTTTTAAATAAATCATATATGACATATATAGAAGCAAAAAGATTCTATCGCGAAAATGAAGAGCTTGTAAGTGTAGAATTTGATAATTTCTTTGATATGTATGATAAATTAGAAAACGAATTAAAACAAGTTATTTCAACTGAAGATAAAAATCCTTCATTGCTACATAGCAGACTTGATCAGTTTCATCAGAAAGTTGAAAATATAAATGACCTAATAAAAGTATTGCAAAATGCTCGTTAATGAATGCTTTTTTCTTTTTTGTATAGAAATTATGTATTAAAAACATTTTAGGGATATTACATATTAAAGAGGTGGCTTTTGTTGATTACAAAAGTCATCTTTTTATGTTAGGAATAGATTGTATACATTTTAGCAGTTTCATATAAATAATAGGAATTTATACGAGGTAAATATCATGGGAAATAAAAAAGAAATAGCTATAGTTGCATTAACAACAGGATTCGTTTTAACAAGTGTAACACCATATGGAGTAGGTCATGCAGAGGAACCTGTTCAAATGCAAGTTGAAATTCAAGAGGATTCGTTCCGTACAGGTGATCTTACACAACCATCAAAAAAAGCGCCAGAGAATGTAGTGAAAGATGCACTTAAGGAAAATACGGAGCATGCTTTGTCTCCAAAACAAGTTAGTGCAGAAACAGGAGTAGATTACAAGGTTCTTCAAAAACGTGGTTCTTATGATGGAACTACACTTGTGCGCATGCAACAAATATATGAAGGAAAAGAAGTGTATGGCCACCAGTTGACTGCTCACGTAGATAAAAAAGGTATTATTAAAAGCATTTCAGGAGCTAGTGCACAAAATTTAACACAAGAAGATTTAAAGAAACCTATTAATTTATCAAAAGAAGAAGCGAAACAATATATTTATAAAAAGTACGGAAATGAGACTAAATTCATTTCTGAACCAGAAGTTAAGACGGTTATTTTTGTTGATGAAAATCATGGGCAGGCTAGCAATGCATATCAAGTTACATTTGCTGCTACAACACCAAATTATGTATCTGGGACTTATTTAGTGAATGCTCATAATGGTGAAATGTTAAAAGATATGGTACAAGAATCAAGTTTGAAAATAAGTGAAGAGTATGTTCAATCCGTTAAGGAAAATAAAACTAGCAATTTCACATCATTAACTGGAACAGGAAAAGATGATTTAGGCGTAACTCGTACATTTGGTATTTCTAAACAGACCAGTGGGAATTATGCGCTTGCTGATTACACAAGAGGACAAGGAATTGAGACATATGATGTAAATTATAGAGATATTACAAATGAAGAAAGTTATTATCCTGGTATACTAACAACTAGCGTTTCAACAACATTTAATGATCCAAAGGCGGTAAGCGCTCATTTCTTAGCAACAAAGGTATATGATTTTTATAAAGAAAAATATAAGCGTAATAGTTTTGATAATAAAGGGAAAAAAGTAGTTTCAGTTGTACATGCATGGGATTCCGGAGGAACAAATGATCCTGAAAATTGGGAGAATGCATTTAGTACTAATATTAATAACATTAGTATGCTTTTATATGGAGATCCTATGGTAAAAGCGTTCGACATAGCGGGTCATGAATTTACACATGCGGTTACATCTAGCGAATCTAACCTTGAATTTTCAGGAGAATCTGGGGCGATTAACGAGGCATTATCTGATATTATGGGAACGGCCATAGAGAAATACATAAATAATGGAGAATTTAACTGGACAATAGGAGAACAAACGGGATCGACTTTTCGTAATATGAAAAATCCAACTGCAATTAATTTTTCAGAAGGACTACCGTATCCTGATGATTATAGTAAATATAATGATTTAAATGGAGAGGATTATGGAGGCGTTCATTTTAACTCAAGTATTATTAATAAAGTTGCGTATTTAATTGCACAAGGTGGTACTCATAACGGTATAAATGTAAATGGTATTGGTGAAGATAGAATGTTTGATATTTTCTATTATGCAAATACTGATGAATTAAACATGACTTCTGATTTCTCTGAATTGAGATTGGCATGTCTTACAGTTGCAACTAATAAATATGGAACGAACTCAATTGAAGTTCAATCAGTCCAAAATGCTTTTGATGCGGCAAAAATTACAGGAACAGTGAAAGAAAACGAAAAAACAGTAGAAAACCAAGCGCCAGAGTTAACTGTACCGAGTACCATTACACTACGTGTAGGAGATACGTTTGATCCAATGAGAAATGTAAAAGCTGTTGATAAGGAAGATGGTGATTTAACAAATAAAGTAAAGCATAAAGGCGATGTAGATACTTCAAAATCAGGTACATACATTATGGAATACATGGTTGTTGATTCTCAAGGGCGGAATGCAACGGCAACACAGACTGTAATTGTAGAGAAAAATGGAGAAACATCAGATTTAGAACCTAAATTAACAGTGCCTGTTGGAGCGACAATTCATGTAGGAGATTCATTTGTTCCAATGGCAGAAGTATTAGCTATCGATAAAGAAGACGGTGATCTCACTTCTAAAATCAAAGTTGATGGTGAAGTAGATACATCTAAAGCTGGTACTTACGTATTAACGTACACGGTTACAGATTCTAAAGGTCATGAAGTAACGGCGGAGCAAACTGTAACGGTCAAAGTTAGAGAAGAAGTTAAAAATGATAAACCAATACTAAAAGTACCTGCTACAACTTCAATTACTGAGGGTGATCAATTTGATCCGTTAGTAGGAGTATCAGCTACTGACAAAGAAGACGGTGACCTTACTTCTAAAGTAGCGTATGAAGGAACTATAGATATAACTAAAGCTGGTACTTATGAAATAATATATAGTGTAAGAGATTCCGTGGGTAATGAGGTAAATACAATACAAAAAGTGTTAGTGAAAGATAAAGAAACTAGCAAACCTAATGGTCTTGCTAATAAGACAAACAACAGTAATACCGATAAAAAAGAATATACATATAAGGAGCTTCCAAAGACGGGTGTAAGTACAACTAACAGTGCAGCAATCGGCATATTGATGATTCTTACAGGTACAGTACTCACTTTGGTTCGCAAATTTAGAAAGATACAAAAATAATAGTAGGGATTATTCGTTTGAAGAAAAGAGTTCATTATCCAGAAGAAATAAAGTAGAAAGTAAGTAAAAAGAAATATGGATTTTTTACTTAATAAGATTTTAGTAGTTAAGCGGTACATTTGGATTTTGTAAAAATTTACAGTTGGATGCCATTTTGTCTACAGAACTATATTACATATAAAACACGTTACTATTCTCATTAAAATAAAAGAATAGTAACGTGTTTTTTGATTTGAAAATAGCATAAATCCTATAGCTCATGAATATAGGAGTACTTCTAATTTGCCATTGATAAGTTACTGAAAATACTTTGTTTTAATGGAAGTGTCACTCTAAATGACAACATGAGATTTTCGGTATTTACCAGGTGTTTCGTTGGTGAATTTTTTAAAAATTTTAGTGAAATAGCTTTGATCGCTAAAATTAAGCGAAGCGCATATGTCTGATAAAGGATAGGTGGTGAAAGTTAATAATTTCTTTGCTTCTTCGACTCGTTCACGTTGAATGTACTCAATTAATGAAATACCGACCTCTTTTTTAAATAATATAGATAAATAATCTGAATTCACATTTGCAAATTTAGCAAGTTGTTTAACAGATATTGGATTGTAAATATTTTTAAAAATATAGTTTTTGCAGATAGCAATAGTCTGTGAATGTTGCTGTGTTTTTTGTGCCTTTACACGGTCTGCAAAGGTACAAAAAGCATTTTTTAACAAATCCCAAACAGATTCTTTGTCTTTTAAATCTTCTGTTCTTTGAATATGTAAATCATAAATTTTGTAAGCAATCCCAGATGGAAGTCCCCCTTTTATCGCATATCTAGTAGCGAGCGTGATGGATGAAATACAAATGTTTTTATGACGTCTTAATTGATGGAATGAAGATAAAGATGAAAGAGTCTCTTGTTGGAATTCGTAATAATATTTGAGTACGGTTTCTTTATCCCCGTTTTCTATAGAACCAAGTAATTGCTGCTCTATATATAAATTATGATAAATGGATTCGTCTTTTTGCATTGAAATATATACATCTTCGTTTAAGATTCTGCTATGACTTATATGAAGTGAATCACTGTTATTTGAAAAGGTGCTTACATCTGAATTTTTTTTATAGAGAATGTTATAGAACAATATTGCTATATTTACAAAGAAATTTTGATCTTTGACTGACAATGAAAAATAATGGTCTCTTGTTCTTTTATAATTTGGAATGAAATTAAGGTTACTATCCGTTTTACTTGTAGAAAAATTTACATGTGCCAAGGGCCCAATAATAACAGTACCGTTCACCATATAATCGCTCTTTATGTGAATTAAAATGAAGTGCCCTAGATGTTCGTGAGTTCTGAAGATGGGTGAATTATATGTATCATTTCTCTGAAAAAGCACATGTAACTGTTCTATTTTTGATGTATACAACGAATGTGAATCATTTTTTGATGTGAATTCTAAAAGAATATTTTTGTTACAATCTAAAAAACAAACTGGAATTTCAAAAGATTGGAAAAACATATTGCAAATGTACTCTATCTCAACTAGACTGAGCTTTTTAGTCATATTCTTCCTCCTTACAGTTATGCGTAATAGTTAAATAAACATATATTCCTTTTTTCATAAGTAGAAACGGAAAATCTTTATTAATAAAAAATATAAATAAAAGTTATAAACTTCTAAGAATAATACCATAATTTAACATGAATAGCACATATTATTTGAATATACAGGTAATAGTTTTGGACAGTAGCGTAAAATATGAATCGTCACACTTATTTGTTGGTTATTACTTATATGTATTAAAAATGATTAAGGTTGGATTTTAAATAGGGATAGGAAGTGAGAAATTAATAGATTGACAGTAAGTGACTAGTCGAAATTAGCAGTGAAAGCTATTATGTAACAAATGTAATGATTTTTGAAGTAGAGATATAAGTGTAATTTAGGGGAGAAAATTACATATATCATGTGGAGAGACAACGTAATAATAGAAGATAAGAAAAGTGAATAAGTGATTGTAAACAATGGATTGTTGGACGACTATGTTTTATGTTATTCGTTTAAATCTGATACTTGGCACACTATTGCTTTTAAGAAGGTAATAGTAATAAAGAGATTTTTAAAATGATAGAAGTAGTAAAGGGGATAAGAGAAATGAAAAAAATATTTAGTGTGCTTTTAGTGTTATTCTTAACATTTTCTACATGGTCTAGTGTATTAGTAAAGGCAGATTCACCATCTAAAGGTACTTTAACGATTCATAAGTATGAACAAGAAAAAGATGGAGCGCAGGGACTAGAAGGTGACGGTTCTGCAAATCAAGAGGTGCCAAAAGATGCGAAACCATTAAAAGGTGTAACGTTTGAAGTAAAAAAGGTTGCCTCGTTTGAAAAAATTTCAAACGATGGGAAAATCGTAAAAGAAGATGTGAAACCTGTAATGGGAGCAACTCCAACGCAAGTAGTAACAGATGATAACGGACAAGCTGTATTAAAAGATCTTCCGCTAGGACGTTATGAGGTGAAAGAAGTGGCAGGACCTCCACATGTTAATCTAAATCCCAATACGTATACAGTGGATATCCCATTAACGAATAAAGAGGGTAAGGTGCTAAACTATGATGTTCACATGTATCCTAAAAATGAGGTTAAACGTGGTGCAGTGGATTTAATAAAAACTGGTGTAAATGAAAAAGCATTAGCAGGTGCAGTATTCTCTTTATTTAAAAAAGACGGTACAGAAGTGAAAAAAGAGTTAGTAACAGATGCTAATGGTCATATTCGCGTGCAAGGATTGGTGTATGGAGAATACTATTTCCAAGAAACAAAAGCTCCGAAAGGCTATGTAATAGATCCAACTAAACGTGAGTTTTTTGTTAAGAACTCCGGAACAATTAATGAAGATGGAACTATTACTTCTGGTACAGTAGTTAAATTAGAAGTGAAAAACTATGAAGAACCAATAATTGATAAAAAGATTAACGGAAAATTGGAAGCGTTACCAATCAATCCGTTAACTAATTATAATTATGATATTAAAACATTAATTCCAGAAGACATTAAGGAATACAAAAAATATGTGGTAACAGATACTTTGGATAATCGTTTAGTGATTCAAGGAAAGCCAATTGTGAAAATTGATGGAGCAGAAGTAAATGCAAGCATTGTAGAGGTAGCTATAGAAGGTCAAAAAGTAACAGCTACAGTAAAAGATTTCACAAAATTAGATGATAAAAAAGAATTTCATTTGCAAATTAAATCTCAAGTAAAAGAAGGAGTACCATCTGGTTCGGAAATTTTAAATACAGCAAAAATTGATTTTACAAATAAAAATGATGTAATTGGAGAAAAGGAATCTAAACCTGTAGTTGTTGTTCCGACAACTGGAATAATTGAGTTAACAAAAATTGATGGTGCTAATAAGAATAAATTAAAAGGTGCAGAGTTTGTACTTAAAGATAAAAATGGAAAAATAGTTGTTGTAGCAGGAAAAGAAGTAACAGGTGTATCAGATGAAAATGGTGTTATTAAATGGTCTAACATTCCATATGGAGACTATCAAATTTTTGAAACGAAAGCACCAACATATACAAAAGAAGATGGTACAAAAGCTTCTTATCAATTATTAAAAGATCCCATTGATGTAAAGATTAGCGAAAATAATCAAACGGTTAAATTAACGATTGAAAATAATAAAAGTGGATGGGTTCTTCCGGTAACGGGTGGCATAGGAACGACTCTTTTTACTGTAATAGGCCTTACGTTAATGGTTACAGCGGCATTTGTTTTCTTTAGAAAAAAGTTTGCTAATAATTAAGATTTTAGGAACATGTAACTATGGGAAAAGGGGAGAAGCAAAATGCTTCCCTCTTTTCGATATTTAAGCATATACAGAGGTGGAAATATGAAACGAAATCTTGTTTTGGGAGGTATTTTTTTATTTGGATTAGGTGTTTTTTTATATCCTACTATTAGTAATTGGTTGGCGACTCGTGCACATTATTCTGAGATTAGCTCTTACGATAAGAAGATCAAAGCGCTACAAAAGAAAGAAGTCGAACGTAGGGAAAAAGAAGCAGCCGAATATAATAAACAAGTTCACACTTCCACGAAAACATTTACTGATCCATTTTCTGAAAAAAAAAGTAATCATCAAGCATATGCTGATGCGTTAAATTTAGGAGATGTAATGGGGTATATTGAAATATCGAAAATTAATATAAAACTGCCAATCTATCAAGGGACATCTGAGGAAGTATTGAGCCGCGGGATAGGTCATTTAGATTTTTCTTCGCTCCCGATAGGTGGAGAAAATACGCACACTATTTTAACAGGGCATCGTGGTTTACCATCAGCAAAATTATTTACAGATTTAGATAAGTTGAGCGAAGGAGATCTCTTTTATATTCATTCTTTAGACAAAGTTCTTGCTTATAAAGTAGATCAAATTAAAGTAGTGTTACCACACGAAACGGACGATCTACAAATTGTAGAAAATAAAGATTATACAACTTTAATTACGTGTACGCCTTATGGAGTAAACACCAATAGATTGCTAGTTCGAGGTGTGCGTGTGGAGTTAAACGAGAAAGAAAAACAAAAAGTGAGTACAGAGATATTTATATTTAATAAGTGGACTGTAATAGTTCCAATCCTATTGTTATGTGTGTTTCTAGTCGTAATTTATAAGAAAAGGTTAACTCGATAGAATGTATTTATCCTGCATTAATGGACATTGGGACCGGAAATTCAGAGATAAGTAAAGAAGATATATAGGGAATGAAGTAAATCCTCATTGATAAACATGTCATTTTATTCGACTATAGAAAAAATACGGTAAAGGTGGGAACAAAGGAATTGAGGCTACGATTAAAGCTGGTAAGTATTCATTTTATTGTTTTGTTAATGTTAAGTGTAAGTTTTGTCGTATATGTACCACAAGAAGCATATGGATCCACGACAAACTTAGAAGGTCTAGGTGATATATCGCGTTATAATGCAGTTGTCTTTGGTAACCATAAAGCAATAGGTGGCGACATTGAAGGAGCAATTGCAGTTCAAGGTGATATGGATGCATCGGGGTATACAATTGTAGGTGCTGCAGCGGGAACATCTAATATAGTAGGTGAAAAATGGGTTGATGAGGGATATCCGTCCTTGTTATTGTCTGGAAAATTTAAGAAATCAAGAGAAGAATCTTTTATCATTCAAAACGGAATAGTCGTAATGACAAAAGAGAGTGATCCAGATCGCATCATACAATCTTCTTATGATCATATCGTTTATAAAGAAAAACTAGAAATTGACGCGAAATTTAATGAATTTCGCAATATAGTGAACCAAGTCAGTAAAAATGCTGGTCAATATAAAACGAATACCCCAATTCCAAATATGAGTTATGGAATCGGAAAAGATATAAACAATTCTAATATTTATGTTTCATCAGAATTGACAGGGAAAAACAATTTAGATATAAGAGATGTATTTTTACCGAGTGCTAAGGACAAAGATTTTATTGTTATGTATTCGGATGCAACAGAGGTTACATTTAAAAATGGGTCTATACTATATGACACGAACAATATTGGAAGGGCTACAGATATAGTTCCTACATCACAACCATATTTTCCTAATTCCCCGTTTACTGAGCTATATGGGAAAGTGATTTGGGTTTTTCCAAATGCGAAAAAAATTACAACAGAGGGATATGGTGTCGTTGGGAGTGTGTTTGCCCCCAATGCTGTATTAGAAACAAAAGGCGGTTCGATTAATGGACAAGCATTTGTCGGTGCGGTACAACAAACTGGTGGATTTGAATTTCACAATTTCAAATTTAACTGGCAACATTGGAACAAGCCTAGTACTGGAAAAGTAAAAATAAAAAAGGTTGATAGTAATAATGATAATAAAAAATTGGTGGGAGCAAAGTTTCATATAGAAGATTCAAATAAAAAAGTAGTTGGAGAACTAGTAACAAATGAAGAAGGAGAAGCGATATCAAAAGACTTACCAAAAGGAAACTATACCCTTGTAGAAATAGAAGCGCCAAAAGACTATGAATTATTAAAAGATAAAATAGCTGTAAAAGTAGAAAAAGATGCAGTAGTAGAAATTAAAATAGGAAATAAGAAATTGCCAGATCCAATGGGAAAAATGAAGTTAGTGAAAGTAGACATAAGTGATAAAAATAAAAAGCTAGCAGGGGCAAAGTTTCATATAGAAGATTCAAAAGGAAAAATAGTTGGAGAACTAGTAACAAATGAAGAAGGAGAAGTAATATCAAAAGACTTACCAATAGGAAACTATACCTTAGTGGAAGTAGAAGCACCTAAAGGTTACGAATTATTAAAAGAAAAAATAACTGTAAAAATAGAAAAAGATGCAGTAGTAGAAATTAAAATAGGAAATAAGAAATTGCCAGATCCAATGGGGAAAATAAAGCTTGTGAAAGTAGACATAAGTGATAAAAATAAAAAACTAGCAAGGGCAAAGTTTCATATAGAAGATTCAAAAGGAAAAATAGTTGGAGAACTAGTAACAAATGAAGAAGGAGAAGTCGTATCAAAAGACTTACCAATAGGAAACTATACCTTAGTGGAAGTAGAAGCACCTAAAGGTTACGAATTATTAAAAGAAAAAATAACTGTAAAAGTAGAAAAAGATGCAGTAGTAGAAATTAAAATAGGAAATAAGAAATTACCAGATCCGACTGGACAATTTGAAATTGAGAAAGTTGATGATAAGGATATCAATTTAAAACTACAAGGCGCTATATTTCAAGTCTTAGATAAAGAGGGTAAAGAAGTGGCTAGATTAACAACGGATGAAAAAGGAAAGGTGATTTCCAATCAATTAGTACTTGGAAAATATACGATAAAAGAAATAAAAGCGCCAAACGGATACATGTTACTTAGAGATCCAATAGAAATAGAAATTACAGAAGCAGTAAAGACACAAAAAATAACAGTGAAAAATGCGAAGAATAATTGGGTAATTCCTAATACTGGTGGGAGCGGAACAACAATTTTTTACGTAATTGGTATTATGCTAATGTTTGGTGTGCTATATTTCTGTAAGAAAAATCGTATATCATGAACTAATTTTATAAAGTTAGACAGATTGTTACATTAGAGAGTTTATAGGACATGAGTTCGGTATTGTACTGGACTCATGTTACAAAATTTTGAAGGAGGAAGGATAATAGTAAACATAGAATATATTAATGAATTAAAATATTTAAGAGGTGAAAATGGTGGCAATAAAACAAGAGGAAATTAAAGTAGTTGTCGGAGCTGGAGTGTTTAATAATAATCCAGGCTGGATTCAAACGCAAGAAGGTGAACTTAACTTACTAGATAAAGCTACGTGGGAAGGAAGATTTGAATACAATTCTATTTCAGCTATTTTAGCTGAGCATGTATGGGAACACCTTACTTTTGAAGAAGGTGTAAGAGCAGCTGAAATTTGTTATGAATTTTTAAAACCATCTGGTCATATTCGGTGCGGAGTCCCTGATGCATTCTTTCAGGATGAGGCATATCAAAATATAGTTCAAATAGGAGGACCCGGTCCGAAAGATCATCCAGCAGCAAGTCATAAAATCGTTCATAATTATACAACATTAACGAAAATGTTTGAAACTGCTGGATTCGAGGTAGTTTTACTTGAATATTGTGATGAAAATGGTCGGTTTTATTACAACGAATGGGATGCAAACGACGGTGTTATTTTCCGTTCGAAAAGGTATGATTCTAGAAATAAAGGCGATAAACTTGGTTTTCCATCGCTAATTGTCGATGCGATTAAGCGTTAATCATTCAACAAAACAGGAGTTAATCCTATGATTTCATAAGTCGCAAATGCGGCTTTTTTATTTGTACATAAATCTATATTTAATTTTCAATATTATATAACTCGATTTAGAAAATATTTAAGTTTTTCTCAGCACCATTCACTTTAAATTAACACTTCGTTGACATAAATATTTATTTTATATTTATATTCGTGTAAAATGAAATGGGAACATATATTCTATATAAGGAGACAATCAAAATGATAGCTGAAATTAGGAAACTAACTGATGGATATATTGTAAAATTTGAACGCCAATTTCCATATACGGCAGAAGAAGTTTGGTCTGTATTAACAGAAAACAGTAAGCTGAAAAAATGGATGCCCAATTTACAGATTGAAAGCCTTAAAACTGCTGGAATAATAAAGTTCGACATGATGGACGGTTCATTCATAAATATTGATATTTTAGAGTGTCAACTAAACTCAGTACTTGAATTTACTTGGGATAAAGACCGTGTCAGATTTGAAATACATAATGAGGAAAATGGTACTCTTTTACTTCTTAAAGAGTACATTCATGAATTAACAGATCATACACCGAGAGATGTAGCTGGTTGGCATATTTGTTTAAATCTTTTTTCTTTCGTTTTAGAAGGAGAAGAGAAAGAATTTTCTAAAGATGAATGGCAACAATGGTTTGAAATATACAAGGATAAGATTCATGAAGTGAGAGGATAATTGCATAATAGGTAATATTCATTATGTAATTATTATATTGTAAAAATGCTTTTGTGAATAAATAAGAATAGAGGTTAATATGAAAGTAAATCAATTAATTGCTAATAACATAAATAAATTAGATGCAACTATACCGTTTAATAAATCGTTTGGAATTGCTGGGTTATCTGGATCGGGTAAAACAACTTTTTGCCAAACAATTGGTGAAGAGTCAAAAAAACGATTAGTTTCTTTATTACCAAAGGCTGAATATCAATATTTATTTCCTAACATTATGGAAACAAATTTTAGTGCCATTAAGATGGAAGAAATGCCTTTAGTACTTTTTCTAGGAAAATCATCGATTTCGTCTAATCCTCGTTCAACGATTGGTACTCATACTGGTGTTTTTACAGAGGTTCGGGAAAAACTTGCTGAAGTTTTTAATCTTTCTCCAGAGGTCTTTTCATTTAATAATCAATTAGGCTGGTGTACTGGTTGTAAAGGCCGTGGTACTACAAAAAATGTTGAGTGTAAAAAATGTAAGGGAAAACGTTATAGTGAAGAAATTGAACAATATGAAATTGATTTGTTGGACAAGCCACATTCAATCTCAAATATTAATGATTTAAGTATTGAATCTATTCTTTCACTAGCAAAAGAATTAAATATTAGTGAAGAAAAACAGCATATACTGCAAAATATTATTAATATGAACATTGGTTATTTAACATTAAATCGAATTATGGGTACGTTGTCAGGTGGAGAGTTAACACGACTTTATTTGGCTGAATTCATGGCAGTAAGTGAAAATGCTGTAATTATTATTGATGAGATTTCAGTTGGACTTGATCATGAAACATTATTGAAAATTTTGGAAGAGATTAAACGATTAGGGTGTAAAAATCAAATTTGGCTTATTGATCATTCAGATACGGTACTAGATACAACTGATGAGCAATTGTTCTTTGGACCTGGTAGCGGAAAATATGGCGGGAAAATTGTGAAAGAATCACCAAGACCAAAGTCAATACTGTGGGATCGAAATAAAGAAATACCAACAGAATATTATACATTCTATGATTTATATTGCCGTAATATCCAAATGGAGGAGTTCCAAATTCCTAAAAACAGGCTTGTAACGGTTACAGGAGAATCAGGATGTGGGAAATCTACACTTGTCAATGAATGTCTAGCTACAGATTTCTTGAAAAGATATCCAAAAGATAAATTAGTTATGGTGGGACAAGACCGAAATCAATCAATTACAAGTCGATCAACTGTAGCAACTTTCCTAGATATTAAAAAGAAACTAACAAAGTATAGTGAAGACATTGATGATATTTTTGAGCGCTCGATTGAGGATATTATTGATGAACTTCCAAATGAAGATATCGCTTATAAACGTTTGAGCCTACTAATTAAATTAGGACTTGGCTATTTAACATTAGAGAGAAAAACACAAACATTATCGACAGGTGAGTTTCAATGTGTTCATTTAGTTTCAGAATTATTTGCAAACACTAGAAATCCACATACATTATTCATTTTTGATGAGCCTTCAAAAGGTTTATCACAAAATATTTTAAATCAATTTATCGATAGTATTAGAGGTATTCTGCAAGATGAATCAGTTTCAATCATTATGATTGAGCATAATCGTTACATGTTAGAAAGCTCTGATTATATAGTTGATTTTGGAAAAAGGCAGAATGAATCTGTAGAGCATTTGGATGTTGTTAATCATGAGGATTACTATCGTCAAAAAAGTAATGTGAATAGCACAGAGAAAATAAACATCTCTTCAATGCTTAAGCAGAAAAAAGGAGTTCACTATTTAGAAGGGAATCATATTAACTATTTTAAAAATGCCGAAAACGTTTATAAGGGCGGTATTTTAAAAAGTTTATCATCAATGGCTAGGTTAATTTATGGTGAATATGAATCTGATACAATCGCACCTGTTGTTGCTATTGATCTTGAAAGACATTTATATAGTCAATATAGTTTCTTATATGAGATTGGTGGATTAATTAATCATATTGTAGCTGCTCATCCAATTAATAAAGATACGAGAAGTTTTGATTTCTATTCACAGGACAATCATTGTCCATCTTGTTCTGGACGTCTTCAAATTGAAGTTTTTGATAAAGATATTGCCATTCAAGATAAAAGTGTTCCATTTTGGGATGGGCTATTCGATCCAGAAATCATGAAGGTATTAAAATTTTATCAGCATGAAAAAATAGAATTTCTATTCGAAGAAATAAAAAATGAGCTTGGTCACGATTTGTCAAAGAGCTATAATGATATGTCAGAAGAAGAAAAGCATACGTTTTGGTACGGATATTTTGAGAAATCATTTTATGATAAAAAAGGAAAGACACGCAGAACATGGGTAGGGTTTAATACAATTATTGGTGGATATATTGTTATTTCAAAAGCACCTATTAAAGAAGAAATTAAAAGTTCAAAAAAAATGATGAAATGTCCAATTTGTGAGGGGACGGTTTTAAATCATCATAAACCACTTAAATTTGATAACGTAGATATTCGTGAAATAATCAATCAGCCTATTAATGAAGTATTGAAAACAGTTGGTGATTTACCGGCACTTGTTAAATTGAAGTCTATTGTTGGTGGCGATATGGTATTGACGGAAGATGTTTCTTTATTGTCAAGAAAAGCACAAGTCGCACTGAAGATGTTTGAATTAGAACAAGCAAGCTTTTCAAACTATGAAATGGTGTTACAAAATGTTTTACCATTCTGGGGTGAAATAAAAGGAAATATCGAATCCATTAGTGTTAATAATCAAGTAACTGTTTGTGATTTCCCTAATGTTTATGAAACGAGAGAAAACATTATAAATAAGTATTTCACAAATGGTAAATATAAAAAACTTACGTATGTATACGAAGCGTTTGGATACAAAAAATTAGTTACCCAAATTAATAAAATTAAAAAAAGTAATCCATGTCCATTTTGTAAAGGTAAGAAAGTGATAACCGAAGATAATCTACATGATGGTGTCTTTAAACTAACAATTCCATGTGTAACTTGTAATGCAAGTGGTATTAATGACGAAGGGTTAAAAGAAGTTGTCGAGGGCGTGGATGTACAAACGTGGTTAACTGGAAAAGTAAGTGATGTTGTGAATGAAAGCTTATTAACAGAAGCTGTTGGGCAAATACCAATTTTTAATCGTATTCGTGAGTTGAATAAACGAGATATGATGGCGGTTTATGAATGTCTTGAGAGTAATCAGTAAATTTTATTAGTTTATGTGTTATTAACATAAATTAATAAAACATATATTCTTTATAATGTATATATTAGCGCAGTATGACTAATACAAGGTAATGAAGGTAATGAAAGAAGATCCAATTTCTTAATATCAAAATTAAGAAATTGGATCTTTTAGTATTTTTATGTCTCCATACAATATTTTTCAATAAGAAAAGAAGTAATATGGAAGGAGAGATAAAAAACTAATAGTGATAAACGATTAATATATTATATAATTATTATATTATAAAATCTAAAATTAAGGTTGAAAACGGTTCGTAAGTGATATATTTTGTTTATTAATCTATTTTGCATTGTCTGATTTTTTGAATTTAACAGAAATATATACTTGAATGAAGTATATATTTCTGTTAAATTTATCCTATGGATAGAACAAGTTTAATTAAAGGTCATTTAGAAATGTGTGTATTATCTATTTTGTCGAAAAAGAAAAGTTATGGTTATGAGATTATGAAAGAACTTGAAATAAACAATTTAAAATTGAAAGGAGTAGGAAGTATTTATCCTATTTTAACTAAGTTGAAAAATCAAGAGTGGGTTAATACTTATCAAGAGGTAACAGACAGTGGTAAAGTAAGGATTTATTATGAAATTAATGAAAATGGGAAAATACGTCTTGAGAAGAAAATTAATGAGTGGTTAGAATTGCAATTGGACATTCAAACATTATTAAAAAGCGGTTTGAAAGGAGACCTTCTGAAATGAGGAATAAATTGATAGGTAAAGAAAAGCAATTTTTAAGAGACGTACTTAAGGAATTAAAGCAATACGATATTAGTTTAGAAGAAAGGGAAAATATTAAGCGACAAATATTAGAACATATTCAAGAGTGTCGTGAACATGGTGAAGACAGTATAGATGATTTAGGTACCCCTCAATTATTTGTTAAAGATTTTATAGAAATAAATGAAATTGATTTACAAGTTAAAATGAAACAACTTCAAAATGAAAAAGGAAAATTCAACACATTTATCTTACGTGGCATATTCATCGCATTTATTACTTACCTCATCTCGCAAACTACATTTTCAATATTTTTAACTGAATCATTTAATTCAACTAATAGCAAAAATACATTTAATTATAATATTTTATATCGCATATCAGAGAATCAATGGTGGAACGTTTTATTAATAATGATTAGCTTTATGCTCTCTGTAGTAGTGTTTATTAGCTTAGTAAGTTATAAAAAAAGAAAGCTATCTAAAGTATAATGAAGAAAACTATCTATAAACTATTTCAAATCTATATTCTTTGTAATGTAATAGCATTATGTATCATTCATCCAAAATCATATGCTCAGCAAGATATTAAAGCTACTTTAGATAAGTATATTGAAAAATTTATAAAGGAACAGAATATTCCAGGGGCTGCTGTTGCAATTGTACATAATAAAGATGTATTCTTCACTAAAACGTGGGGGATTACTGGGGAATCTGAAAAAAAAATAACTAGTAAAACACCATTTGCAATCGGCTCAATAAGTAAATCTTTAACAGCTTTAGCTATAGTGAAATTAATAGAAGAAAAAAAGATAAAATTAGAGGATTCAGTTCAACAACATCTTCCTTGGTTTAAACTAAAAGATTCTCAAATATCCTCATCTATAACAATCCAACACCTTTTAACTCATACAAGCGGAATAAACACATATGAAGGCTTATTAATATCAGATAAGCAATCCAAAAGTTCTACAGCATTAAAAGAAAATGTAATGAGACTTTCAAATGTAAAATTAACTGCTCTACCAGGAGAAAAATATCAATATAGTAATGCGAATTATATTGTTTTAGGTGCACTTATTGAGGAAATTACAAATGATACATATTCCTCATATATGGAAAAACATGTTTTTCAGCTATTAAATATGAATGGTGCGTCAGCAAGTAAAGAAACTGCATATGAAAAAGGCTATTTAACAGGTTATCAGTCGTGGTTTGGCATACCAAGAAAAAGTGTAGTGTCCTATGATAATGCTGGGGCACCGTATGGTTATATTACCGCGAATTTGGAAGATTTGATTCAATTTATTATGTTTTTGAATCGGCAAGAAGACACTCAATTTTTAAAGAAAGAAAACATTGACCTTTATCTATCACCACTTTATAACATAAATTCAGAAAAAAGCTATGGTTTTGGATTAAGAACAACAAGTATAAATGAAAGCGAAACGATGATTTGGCATTCAGGATCAACGCCCGATGCTCGTGCAGAAATATTTACTTTAAATAATAGTGGCTGGGGTGGTGTGATTTTAACAAATAAAAATCATGTATTAGAAGAACCAGCACTTTCAGTATTAAAAAAGGGGATTATTAATATTTTGAATGAAGAAGAACCGGTTGATCCCCATAAAAGTATACCGTTTACACAAATTGTTATGTGTACAGTTATACTCGCGCTTTTCATTTCTTCAATTATGTTAATTAAAAAATATAAACATAAGAAAACTGTAAAAAAACTAACTTGGTTATTCATAGGGAATCTATTCCTACTATTATCTATTATTTTCATCCCACTTCTTACTTATAGTACAAGCTCACCATGGCGTACGATAAAAATATTTGCGGCAGATGTTGGTTTACTTACAAGTATTATAGTAATTTTATTAGCTGTGAACGGATTATTATCAATCTTTATAGGTATAAAACGGTATAAGGATAAATAATTAAAGAAATATAATTCAAGTGTTATAAACAGTTGACTCTCACACAATGTCATTGTTTAAGATAAAGTTGAGCTTCAAAGTAGATGTAACTTATAGGAGGAAATCATGTTTAAAATAGGGGATTTTTCTAAACTATCTTCCATTAGCATACGTATGTTGAGACACTACGATAAAGTGGAATTATTACAACCAGTAAAAGTCGATGAGCAGAGTGGATATCGATTTTATTCAGCTGACCAATTAAAAAAGGTAAATCAAATTCAAACATTAAAAGCTATGGGGTTTAATATTGCTACCATCAAAGAAATAATAGAATGCGATAATATAGATAGCATAAAAGAGCAATTTTTAAATCGTAGTGCTCAAATTAAAGAAAACATGAATAACCTCCAAAAACAATTACGTCTCCTCGAAGACTCAATGAAAACGATGAGAGAGGATGTTGTTGAGATGAATTATCATGTTTCAATAAAAGAAATTCCAGAAAGAACTGTAGCTAGTGTTAGAAAGATTATTCCATTGTATAATTGCGAAGGTGATTTATGGAGTGTATTAATGCAAGAAATTCAAATGAAAAATATTAGTATTGCCCAACCGAGTTATAGTATTGCGGTTTTCCATGATCGTGAATACAAAGAAAATGATGTAGATATAGAAATACAGCTAAGTATTCTAGGTAAGCACGAAAATACAAAAGACGTTACATTTAAAAATATGGAATCGACTAATGTAGCTTCTATAACAGTTAATGGAAGTTATGAACAGATGACAGCTGTAAATGAGGCTGCGGCAAAATGGATTGAGACAGAGGGTTACAAATTAGCAGGCCCGATGTTTAATATTTATCATGTGAGCCCAGCGATGGAATCCGATCCTAATAAGTGGGTTACAGAAGTTTGTTATCCAGTTAAATGATGATAAAGAAAAAAGGCATTATTTATATGCCTTTTTTCTTTGTAAACTTATCCGTAAATCTCAAGACAAATTACTTCTAGATTCGATTCGTCCAACTACTAGCACAATTTTATTTGCAAATGTACAAAATGAGCGGATTGTAATGGATTCCTTTAATGAATCATCTAAAAACCAACCTGTTGGTACTAAAGAAATGTAATCATCTTTTTGGAAATTTCAGCAATGTTTAAATGAGCAACAAAAGCCACCGTAATAAGGGGCTTTTGTCTTAAATAATTTAATGATATGTGTATCCTCCATCCGGAAACAATACATTACCCGTAGTAAAACTATTTTGCATTAAATATAGGACAGTATGTGCAATTTCATTATTATGGCCAGGCCTTTTTACAAGAGAAAGAGATTTATAAGATTCATAAGCAGCTAGTCTATTTTCGTTTTGTTCATTCTCTCTTTGTATCGTTCCAGGAGAAACAACATTAACTCTTATAGGAGCTAATTCAACAGCTAAAGCTTTCCCTAAACTTTCAATAGCACCATTGCAAGCTCCATAAGCAGGTGCGCCTTTAAGTGGTCTTTGACTAAATGCACCGGACATTAACACGATAGATCCAGAGTTTGAAAGAAAAGGAATTGCATATTTTACGGCATAATATTGAGGCCAAAACTTTCCGATGAAGCTACTTTCAGCAATTTCCTCTGTAGAGGTAATTGGTCCAAGTGTGTAAGAGGCTCCCGGTGTGAATAAATGATCAAAGTTCCCAACTGTCTTGAAAAAATTTTGTAATTGCTCTTTATTTTGATTATCCAATATATAAGTTTGAAGATGATTGTTATTTATTACTTCTCGAGCAACTTTTAATTTTTCTTCCGAGCGTCCGGCAATAATAACATGTGCGCCTTGTTTAATTGCTTGTGTTGCTGTTGCTAATCCAATACCAGAACTCCCGCCAATGATAACAATACGACTATTTTCTAATGTAGTAATAGACATATTTTAGCCACTCCTTTAATAAAAAATTTAGAATATAACTGTGCTATGCTTTTATTATTCGCTAAAAGGGAGCAAGTGAAAAGTACGCGCTTTATATGTACATAGTCGTAAATTTCGTACTAATCGCTATACATGCGGATAAGTAATTGGAAAAATCGCTAAATATGGTTTATCCCGCATTAACGGGCAGTAAAACTCTCACCTCAAAGTTAGGAAAATGCAAGGAAGTTAGGTAAGAGGTCAACTGCCCGTAAAAGCCCGATTGGTTCAACTAATAATCA
>NZ_JXIS01000093.1:0-37623 GCF_000836715.1 Bacillus sp. L_1B0_5
TAGAGAAGACTTTCTCCACAGCCTGAGTAAAAAAGAAGGTGAACTCTTTAAAGAGTTCACCTTCTTTTTTACTAATGTTGAGAAATAATAGATTATTTTGGTTGGTATTTAAGCATTCTTCTATTTATGTATAATAAAGTTGGAATTCTATATTTTGGGAGGAACAAGAGTGAGACAACAGGTGAAGAAACTTCTTTTAACAACGAGTATAGCGTTATTGGTAGCTCCAATTTCAGCTTATGCGCATCCAGGGCGTACAGATGCTAATGGCGGACATACGTGTCGTACAAATTGTGAGAAATGGGGATTACAGTACGGGGAATATCATTATCACAATAAACCAGCTTCTAGTAGTGGTGCAACGAGCCCAGCTCCTAGCCAGAATAATAATAGTGCTGTAGAAGCTGAGAGACAAGCAGAAGCACAGCGCAATACTGAGGCTGAAAAACAACGTGCTGCAGAAGCACAGCGTAATGCTGAGGCTGAAAAACAACGTAATGCAGAAGCACAGCGTAAAGCTGAAGAAGAGAGACAACGTGTAGCCGAGGAACAAAGAAAAGCTGAAGAGGCACGTAAACAAGAGGAAGCGCAGCGCCAAGCTGATATGGAAAAAGGTCAACTTGAAGGTCAAAAGAATGGAGAAACTGATTTTAAAGCAGGAAAAAATGATGCAGAAGTGCATCTAGCTGGAAAATCTGATGCATATAAACAAGCGTTTAAAGCGACTTATGCAGCCGCATGGTCTTTAGAAGAGCAGAAGAAAACGCATTTTGAAAAAGGAAAAGAACAAGGTTTAGCACAAGAGACGATGGACGATAGTCAAGTTGCTGCAGAGTTTAAGGTAAACTTTGTAGACGGGTTCAAAGTAGGGAATAAAGAAAGAACAGAAAAAATTGAAAAAGAGCAAGCTGAATTAGGGGAAAAGACAGGGAAAGAACTAGCCGAAAAGAATCCTGGAAATAGAGAGAAAGAAGTATACGTGAAGGCATATGAAACAGCGTATGAAAAAGGCTATAAGTCTACAAAAAAGGCAGTAGAAAAAGCTGGCTATAAGTATGCATTTGAAAACTATGATTTAAAAGTTCCTGCTAAGTATGAAAGAAATGAATTGTTAAAGAAATGGTTTACTGAAGGATTTAAATCGAATAAAAAAGCAGCGGAAATTCGAGAAGAAGGGTATAAAAAGGGAGACAGCTGGTTCTCATTCTTCTATAAGAGTTTCGTACCAAGTGAATATAAAGAACATAAAGAGCTGTACGAACAAGCAATAGAAAAAGGTAAAACAGCATAAAAAAAGATGAGGATAAATTCCTCATCTTTTTTAATCCATCCATTTCACTAATTTCTTAGAAATTAATAATAAAACACAACCTAATACAATTGCCACAGCGCCAATAACTGTGAATACTTCAGCGTATCCAAGTGAAGTTGTGAAGCTTGCAAGTTGTCCGCCTAAAATGTTGGCGATACCTGAACTTGCTAGCCATACACCCATTAGTAAAGATGCTAATTTTACCGGAGCAAGCGCACTAACCATTGATAGTCCGACAGGTGATAAGAATAGTTCACCTAACGTATGGAAAAGATACGTAAAGACGATAAATAGTAAGTTTGCTTTTTCTGTAATGTTATGTTCATCACTACCTGTTTTTAATGTAGCGATAACGAGAATGATATAACCGATACCGAGCAAGATCATCCCAAGTCCCATTTTAGTTGGGATTTTTAAATCACCGCGCTTGCGAGTTGCAAGTTTTGCCCATAATGCAGAAATGACTGGAGCAAGCAAAATAATAAATAATGGATTGACCGATTGGAACCAAGATGTTGGAACTTCCCATCCGAACACAGAGCGGTCTACAAATTTGTTTGTATATAATGTTAATGAGCTACCAGCTTGTTCAAAGCCAGCCCAGAAGAAGACAACGAAGCATGTTAAAATGACGATAACTGCGGTACGTTGTTTTTCTTTTTTTGTTAATGGTGTATCTCCTACTGATGGTTGTCCAGCAGCTGTTTGTAAATCGCGAGTTGGTTTTTTACCGATATTACCAAGGAAGCGATTTGATAGTGTTGTAAATAAAATTTGTCCAATAATCATTCCGATTGAAGCGGCTAAGAAACCGTAACGGAATCCGTAATGTACAACGCCATCAACTGTTGTTTTGAATAAATTTTCTGATAAAAATCCGCAAACGAGTGGAGCTAAAAATGACCCGACGTTAATACCCATATAGAAAATGGTAAATGCACTATCACGTTTTGGATCGTTCTCTTCGTATAATTCCCCAACCAGTGTAGAGATGTTCGGTTTGAAGAATCCGTTACCGATAATAATAAGCGCTAATCCGAGGTATAGGCCTAATTGGTTTTGCAAGGCAAATAGTGTAAGGTTACCGATTGCCATTGTTATACCACCAATTGTGATCGCTTTTCGTCTACCTAGAAAACGATCTGTTAAGTATCCACCAATCATTGGTGTGAAATAACAGGCTCCAGTGTAAAATCCGTAAATAGAGAGTGCCCATGCGGGACTAAACCCAAGACCACCGCTTACTAAAGCTGTCGTTAAATATAATGTTAATAATCCTCGTAATCCATAGTAACTAAATCTTTCCCACATTTCTGTAAAGAAGAGTAAGTATAAACCTGGAGGATGTTTCTTTTTTCTTTGTTGTTCTTTTTCTAGTTGTATCGTTGATTCCATTTTATTTTCCTCCTGACACAAACAAAAACAAAGTTAATAATTTTGTACATTTAATATTTTACCTTATTAACTATTATAAGTCAATAAAGGTTGATTTTTCAGAAGAAATTGGAAAAGGGGGATATCTATAGAAGGGGTGTTTCTTTTGTGATAGACTATGGACTATGTTTTCTTTGTAAGGAAGCGGGTTATTGTGCTTTTTTTATATGTGGAATTGATTTCACAAGAGATGAAATTAAAGAAGGAGAAAGAAATGAAATTGTTACAGAAAAAAGAAATTTTACTTATTAGTCTTATGTTATTTTCGATGTTCTTTGGAGCAGGGAATCTTATATTCCCACCTTTTCTTGGATATGAAGCAGGAGAACATGTGTGGATTTCATTAGTAGGATTTATTATATCAGCAACAGGTCTTCCTATATTAGGTGTTATTTCTATTGCGAAAGCAGGAAGTTTTCAAACGTTAGCGGGTAGAGTTCATTCTTCATTTGCAATTATTTTTCCATGTATCGTGTATGTATTTATTGGACCTGGGCTTGGTATACCACGTGCGGGAAGTTTAGCTTTTGAAATGGGGCCAGGTCAGTTATTCCCTGAAGCAGGAAGCGGAGTATTATTGTTTTACACAGTTATTTTCTTTAGTATTGTTTACTGGTTAAGTTTATCACCATCTAAGTTAATGGGTTTGTTTGGGAAAGTTTTAACACCATTATTATTATGTATGATTGCCATTATTTTTATAAAAAGTATGTTTACATCAGTAGGTGGCGTGAAAGAGGCTGCGGGGAATTATGGACAAGCTCCTATGTTTCAAGGATTTTTAGATGGATATTTAACAATGGACGCGTTAGCTGCTTTAATTTTTGGAATTGTGATTGCAAATGCATTACGTGCAAAAGGTATTGAAGATGATAAAGGTTTAGCGAAATATATGAGTATTGCTGGAATCGGGGCGGGCCTATTATTATCGATTATTTATGTCATCCTTGGATATGTGGGGTCAATTAGTGGTTCATTAGGAACATTTGATAACGGTGCGAAAGTGTTAGCACAAGTGATGACCACATTAGTTGGACAGGGCGGAGTCGTTTTATTGGGTCTTATTTTTACTATCGCGTGTTTATGTGTTTCAATTGGACTTGTTACGTCTTGTAGTCAATTTTTTGCAAGTGCATTTCCGAAAGTATCTTATAAAGTTTGGGCATTTATAGTAAGCGTTGTTAGTATGATCTTAGCTAATTTAGGATTAACGCAAATTTTAAAAGTGTCAGTACCAATTCTTGGATTTATTTATCCGATTGCATTAACACTTATTATTCTAGGTTTATTCCATAAGTATATGGGAAAGTATGCATACGTATATGCAGTGACCGTTGGGGTTTTAGCGATATTTAGTGCAATTGATATTTTAAATAAAAATGTAATGATGAATCAGTGGACGTCAGTATTAAAATACATTCCATTTTATACAGAAGGTGTTGGGTGGAGTGTTCCAGCTATTATAGGCGTGTGTGTTGGTGTCATCGTTAGCATTGTTCTAAATAAGAATAAATGAGTAAAAAGGTGTTTTCCTATTTTGGGAAGGCATCTTTCTTTTTTTGGAAAAAATACTATTGAAAATGAATAGACTAAGAGTATGATAAAGATAATTGGTAATATATAGGTTTAATGAGAGGTACGAATAAGGGGGTAGCGTATGAAGAAGGATTTGGATAAGAAAATAGAAGCACTCGAAACGGCAATTGAAACAATTCAAGAAGCACTTGCTGAATTAAAAGTGAAGCAAAGGGAAATAGAAGTAGAGAACGCTCAGCAACATGTTAGTAAGGAAAAGAAAGAATATATTGAAACGGTAATGGAGGAAAAGCCAAAAGAAGAAATAGTTACGATAAAAGAGCCTGTGCAAGAATATGAGGTAAAACAAGTAGATATATCTGCTTTTAAACCAGAGCCATTTAATATTATTAAGTTTTGTCAAACGTGGTTACCGCGTGTATTTGTCGGTATTATGTTGCTTGGAGTGATCTGGTTATTTAAAGCAGGGGTAGATGCTGGTTTATTAACACCAGCAATACGAATTGTGTTTGGTATCGCATTATCTATCGGTTTGTATTATATAGGAGATATTCAAATTAAAAGAGAGCGGCAGGCGTTAGGATTAGTATTGGTTGGAGGAAGTATTTCGGGGATTGTTTTAACGACGTTTGCGGCACATTATTTGTATGCATTTATTCCGGCAAGTATCGCGTTTCTCTTTAATATTGCATGGGTTATTTTAGGGATTTATTTAGCGAAAAGATATAACTCGGAATACCTTACTATCTTCGTAGCGGTAGGAGCGTTCTTCGTGCCATTCTTGTTAAATAGTACGACTCCTAATCCTTATATTTTCTTCGGATACGAGACGATATTAACACTTAGTTTATTATGGTATGGATTGAAAAATCGTTATAAATACTTATATATGATTTCTTACGCTGTTGCGGCCATTGTTCTTTTTGTCTTCTTTGCTGTTATGTCAATATTAGTAGAGAACTTGCAAATACAGTTAACGATTGTATATGGTTTGATTCATTTACTATTATTTTGGCATATGTTTACGGAGAGAAGTTTTATACCAGAACCACGTTTGGCGATATTTAGTGCGAATGCAGTTTTCTTTATACTAGCTATTGCCAAAATACCTGATTTTACAACATGGGGATTGATTATTAGTGCAATTGTGCACGCTGCTATGTTTGTGCTTGAGTATAGGAAGAATAGACATTCTATATTTACAAATCTCTTATTTGGTTTCGCGATGGGAGCATTTAGTTTAGCGATTTTATACGAGTATAGTTTAGTGAATGCAGCGATTGTACTATTATTACAAGGTTTCCTCGGCATGGTCACTTCTATTAAAGTAAAACAACAGATAAAATTGTATGTTAGTGCGACGGTTTATGCAATTGGAATGATACAGACGATTTTTAGCCCGTTTGATGAATTTATTTCGGCAGGTTTTGTTGCTCATCTTATTTTAATAGGAACGTTCTATTATTGCATGAGACAAGCGAAAGAAGTGTTAGCGAGTATGGGTAAGTATGTGTACTCTATAGCGCTCTACTGGTTAATGGTCATTGTATTTATTACAATCACTAGAATTGGTGAAGTTCTTTCTACAGATGGAAGTATAATTAGCGTATCTGTATCGTTATTATGGATGATATATGCGTTATTTGCAGTTTGGTTTGGTCGTTATAGACAGATGAATGAAATATTATATGCTGGATTAATCGTATTAGTAGTAACGGTAGGGAAGTTATTCCTACTTGACTTACCAGAGGTATCGATGATGATTAGGGCAGTGTTATTCCTAATCGTCGGTAGTATAGGTATCGTTATTTCAAGAATGTTTTTCTCGAAGGAAGAGAAGTGAGAAGAAGGCAATCCATGTATGGATTGCCTTCTTCATTATTTTTTATTAATCGTTACAGTTTCATTATATTTCGCTGTTGTATTTTGACGTAGACGAAGCGTTGCTTGTCCAGTTGTATTTGAATCAATCTGTACATTTACAACTTTTTCAGCAGAGCCTAAGCTGTTTGTTGTGAAAGAGAATGCACTACTATATCCGAAAGCAGATGGCCAAGTGCCGTTTGTATTTTGAACTTTTGCTACTTGTGTTCCACCAGTAGTGAATATACCTAAAGAATAGTTGTTATAAGTTGTATTAGGTAGTAAGTTATTTACTTGAATCTTCATTTGGAAAATTTCATTGTTTGGTAGAATGCTAGGGTGTGTAACGACGTAGTCGCTTGTTGTTACCGCACCGTTATAACCGTATGAACCTGGTTTAAAAGTATTTGTATTAAACCATTGATAACCTGCATTTGGTGCACTCCAAGGTTCAGGTTGTGGTTCTGTTGATAAGCTTGGCTGTTCAAATGTTTGTAGAGCTGTATTTGAATCAAGCTGTAAACCATTTACTTGATCTAAACTTGTAAATGTCTCTTTATTCGATAACCAATTTACGATGTTTTCTAATAAAATCGCATCGTTTTCTTCTTTATAACCATCGTAAGTTTTCTTTGTTTGGCCAGAATCTTCACGAACGTACTTTGGTGTAGCATCTTCAACAGGAGAAGAGTCACCAATAAAGGCAGCTTTTCCAAGTCCTACTTTTGCAATTGCAGCATATGGGCCTTCTGCAATACCACCGCCATTATAAACGCCACTATCAACAGCGTTATTCCATTTTGATGGATTTTCTGGAAGGTAAACAAGTCCTTTTGCTAGTTTTGGGTTTGTAATTGCTAGAGTAGAACCAGCATGCATTGCTACAGAAGAGACACCTTTTGTAATTCCGAAAGATTGTTCAGGCGATACAATTGTTTTCGCTGAAACATCACCAAGTGCATTGTAGCGGAAGCGAATACCGAAGTTGTCAGATAGCCAATCAGAGCTTTCTACTCCTTGCATAGCTTGTGAATTTGCTTCTTCATTAGACATTCCTTTTGCTGGATTATCCCAAGCACCGCGTCTATATCCATTAAATACTTCAGAAGAGTCCCAGCGATTTTTATTACGATCCGCATTGTAATGATCGGCAATAAAGAAGATACTACCACCATTTTTTACATATTGTAACATAGCGTCCTGCTCAGATTTTTTGTAAGGAATATTAGCTTCTGGAACGATAAATACATTGTAACCATTTAAGTCTTCGTACGTAATAGGTGTTGATTTACGAAGTTCTTTTACGTGATATCCGTTTTTTGCAATGCCGTTTCCGAAGTCAGAAAAGCCGCCGTCAATAACCCAGTCAGCTGTCCCAGCAGTTTGACCGTGTGTATTATCGAATAATACTTTCTTCCCATTGTTTTGATTTACAACTTTTGCAGCAATTTCAGGAGCTGGGTCTACAGAGCTTTCGGCATAAGTAGACGGTATGAACGAGGTCCCTATACTTAGTGTAATTGCTGTTGCTAAAGAAAATGTAATCCATTTTTTATTCTTCATAGAAGAATCCCCCTAATAATAAATATATGTGCTTTAATAATGTAATTTATTTTTCTGTAAAAATAAAGACGGAAAACATAAAAAATATTAAAAGATTGTAAAAATACCGTGAATTTTGTTGAGAAATATTTATATAGATATAAAAGCACCCCTTCCAAGTAATAAGGAAGGGGTATTTTGCTTAACTAATTTTTGAGTTAGGTGTTTCATCAATCTTATGAAACCCTTTCATGTAATATACGATTGCTAAGCCGATAAGCCAAATTGGGCCGACAATCAATGCAATTCGTGTATCTTCTGAATACGCCATTATACCTAGTACTAATACAAGGAAAACAAGTGAGAAATATGAGCTTAATGGGTATAAAGGCATTTTATACGATAACTTTTGTTTATTTTGAGTAGGTAAGCTTTTACGGAATTTAATTTGAGCAACTAATATAATTCCCCAAGTCCAAATTGCGCCGAAAGTTGAAATGCTAGTAAGCCATGTAAATACCTTTGCAGGTACGAGATAGTTTAATATAACACCAATGAGTAAAACGATAGCGGTTGCTACAATTCCTTGGCTTGGAATGCCGTTTTTATTTAAACGACCAAATCTTTCAGGAGCTTTTTTCTGCTGAGCTAATGTAAATAGCATACGGCCTGTACTAAATAAACCACCGTTACAAGAAGAAAGAGCTGCTGTTAATACGACAAAGTTAATAATACCTGCTGCTTTTGCGATACCAATTTGCTGGAATGTTAATACGAATGGGCTTCCTTTCTCACCAAGTTCGTTCCATGGATAAATTGCCATCATAACGAATAGAGCTCCTACGTAGAACAGTAATATTCTCCAAAACACGTTATCAATTGCTTTTGCGAGTGTTTTCTTCGGATTTTGAGCTTCACCAGCTGTAACACCGATTAATTCAACGCCTAAATAAGCGAATAGTACCATCTGCATGGAGAGTAGTAACCCAGAAAAACCATTTGGGAACCAGCCACCATGTGACCAAAGGTTTGAAATACCAGTAGCGATACCACCGTTTCCGAATCCGAATAAAATAATACCAGCGCCGACTACTATCATACAGATAATTGTGACAATTTTAATGAGAGCAAACCAAAACTCAAGTTCTCCAAATACTTTTACCGATAAGAAGTTAAAAGCGCTCATTAACAATAGAGCAAGTAACGCCCAAGTCCAGCGCGGGATATCTGGAAACCAGTACTGCATGTAAATACCAGCTGCTGTAATTTCAGCCATACAAGTAACAACCCATAAGAACCAGTAATTCCAACCAGTAATATAACCAGCGAGTGGGCTGATATAATCATATGCATATTTACTAAAAGAACCGGCAACAGGTTGTTCAATTGCCATTTCCCCGAGAGCTCGCATAATGAAAAAAATAACGAGTCCGGCAATCATATAGCCTAGTAAAATAGAAGGACCGGCTAGTTTAATAGCGGAAGCGGATCCTAAAAATAGCCCAACACCAATAGCTGAGCCAAGTGACATTAAAGTAATATGTCGTTCTTTTAAACCACGATTTAAAGTTCCAGATTTGTTTGTGTGCTGCATAAGAAGAATCCCCCTTGTAGAGTGAACGATATTTGAATGCGTTTACTAAATATTTAACTATTTCAAATTATAAAACATTTCCATCTGTTATGCTACAAAAATAATCATAATGAACTGTACTACATCTGTATTTGTCAGACTTAAACTTAAAATTCGAACTATTAGGGAATATATTGACTCTTCTTTTTATTGATTGTTAAGATTAAGTATTATATTTTCTCACATACTAGTAAGAAAAGAATGTGTGATAATAATTCAGGTGTAGGAAGGGTACATAAGCATGTTTCAATTACAAAAATATAACACTTCTGTGAAGCAAGAGTTTTTAGCTGGCATCACAACTTTTTTTACATTTGCGTATATTCTTGTCATCAATCCAAAAATATTATCTGATGCAGGTATACCATTTGACCAAGCGTTTACAGCAACAATTATTGCAACCGTTGTTGGAACAGTAGGTATGGCGATTTTCGCGAATTACCCGATTGTTATTGCTCCAGCTATGGGAATGAATGCATATTTTGCTTATTCTGTTGTACAGAAGGCAGAAGGGATTACATATGTAGTTGCCTTTTCAGCTGTATTTGTAACGGGGATTATTTTTCTTTTATTATCTTTTACTTCGTTTAGGCAAAAGTTAATTTTAGCAATTCCTGATAGTTTAAAGCATGCAATTGCAGGTGGAATTGGACTATTTATTGCTTTTATTGGATTGCGCCTTTCTGGAATTATCGTGGATCATCCGTCTAATTTAGTTACGATTGGTGATTTTCATTCTCCAGCCGTTATTTTAACTTTAATTGGTTTAATATTAGCGGCGGTATTAATGGCATTACGTGTGAGTGGTGCATTATTTATTAGTATGATTGTGACAGGAGTTATCGCCTTCTTTACAGGGCAATTGAAGTTTGCTGATAAAATTGTGGCGATGCCTCATTTGCCAGAGGGTATTATCGTTTCAAACCCAATCAATGCATTTTCAGATGTAATTGAATACGGATTATATGGTGTTGTATTTTCATTTTTACTTGTACTTTTATTCGATACAACAGGTGCATTACTTGGTTTAATTAAACAAGCAGGTTTAATTACAGACAATACAGAGAAGCGTTTTGGTAAAGCGTTTATTGCAGATGCAATTGGCGGGACTACAGGTTCTATCTTTGGAACAAGCCCAACAGCAGCGACGATTGAATCGTCAGCAGGTATTGCTGCAGGTGGGAAAACTGGATTAACAGGGATTGTAGTTGTTGGTCTAACAATTATAACGGCATTTTTCAGTCCTGTTATTGCTTCTTTATCAAGTGTAGCTGCTATTACAGCTCCTTCATTAATTATAGTAGGTAGTTTAATGGCACAAAGCATTCGAGATATTAATTGGAATGAATTTGAAGATGCGTTACCAGCATTTTTGATTTTTATAGGTATTCCGTTAACATCTAGTATTGCAAATGGAATCGCAATTGGATTTTTAGTATATCCGGTTTTGAAAATTGTGAAGGGTAAAGGAAAGGAAGTACATCCATTACTATACTTATTTACAATTTTATTTGGATGTCATTTATTTTTATAATATAGATATAGGAGAGGGAGCTTCTTATGAGAGGCTCCTTTTTTGTGTATAATAAAGTGAAACTATAGGCAGTAGTGGGGATTTATCCCCACTGTGTATTAGCCCGCATCAATCGGGATAATGTGGAAATTAAATTGATTTCGCAAAATATAAATTACCTAATGGAATATATATGTTACAATAAAGGTAGAGGAGGAACATGAATGGCTGTAAGTAAAATAAAAGTCGCGCGTGTTCAGTTAGATTTAACACAGCAAAAATTAGCAGAAAAAGTAGGCGTTACAAGGCAAACGATTAGTTTAATTGAGAAGGGGAAATACAACCCATCTTTAGATTTATGTTTGAAAATTTGTTATGCAGTAGATAAAACGTTGAATGATTTGTTTTGGGAGGAAAAGGAGTGATAGGATGAAAATCGTGAAAGATGAACGTTTAATGATTGAAGGGTTAAAACATATTAGATTAGTTTTCATCTTACAAAATATCGTCATACTAGCTATCGTCTTTTACCGCTATGTCTTGCAAGGGGCAGGATATGAAAATGTTTCGGATCTATTAATGGTATTTATGGGCGGGATCGTAGCCATTAACTTCTTAAATTTAAAACATTCTGTAGAGGCATATGAGCATACAGGTGGGGTATCACGTAGCTATTTCATGAAACTATTATTCATTCCGGTAGGTATTGTTATTGGACTGTTAGCTATTTGTATTATTGTAACACCGGATATTTCGATAAAAGAAATCAGTATAACAGCACTTATTATGTTTGCTTGTTTTTTAGGTCCTAGTTTATTTATCTACATGTATATGAAAAAGATAAAAAGTGAAGATTGAAATATAAGAAAAGCTTTCCCGTATTGAGGAAAGCTTTTCTTATATTTTTTTATACAGTACTTTATGAAGGCCAATCGGTTCAATTTCAAAGATTTCACCATGCTCCTGAAAGTCTAATCGCTTGTAATAGTCAGTTACAGTAATACGGCCATTACACCATAGGATGTTTGCTTTCCGTTCTTTTAAAATTTGTTCTGCCTTCTGAATTAAGGAGCTTCCAGCTCTTTTGTTCCGAAAGTTAGGTAATGTTGCCATTCCTCTTAGTCTATAATGGATACCATTTTGCAAATCAGGATATATTTCTTTTGAGAAGGAAGCAATGCTAATCAACTCATCGTTTATAAAGGCACCTAAGTGGAATGTGTCTTTTTCGTAGTCAGAAGAGTATTTACAGTTTGCTAGGGACTGATTAGGACGCAACACCGCTTGGCGTAATAAGTGTGTCTCGGATGCATCAATATACTGCACAGTGATCATATTATCATCCTTTCTTATAAACCTTTTTCTATAAGTTGTATAAAGAAGTATGCAGGTGCAGCGAGAAGACCGAGTATACTAGCGGTTCCGAGAAGGAGTGAAAGAAAAAGGCATGAGTATTTAACTCCATTTGATTTTTTCCAACCATAGCTGCAAATTTCAATGCTAACACCGATGAGAATAATGGCGACGAGTACTTCCGCTAATAATAAGAGAGCTAAAGTTACAATAGACATAATGTAATCCATCCTCATAATATGTGATAGTAACATTTTACCATATGAAATTAAAAAAATGCCCCTCAATTATGTGAGGGGCATTTTTTTACTCTAATATGTTTTTTAGTGTATCGATATGCTCTTTTGAACCTGTTACAAGTAATGTATCACCGTGTTGTAGTCTTGTATCACCATGTGGTATTAATGCTTTATTACCGCGGTAGATTTGAATCACAAGTACATCACCTAAAAACGGAAGGCGGCGAAGTGCAACGCCGTTATATTTATTGCTGCGTAGTTCAACTTCGCGTACTGTTTCGTTTGCAGTTGTAATTAAGCGAACGAGACTAGGTTTATCAATAAGTGCACGTAATAAAATACGTGTAGAGTTAATTGTTGAGAATACAGCGATATGTTCTTGCGTTGCTTTTTCTTGTAGAAGTGGATCTTCTACACTTGCAATAACATGTTCAACACCTAGCTCTTTTGCATGTTCTGCTAATAATAAGTTTTGTTCATCATCGCTTGTTGCAACAACGACGCGATCTGCATCAAATGCTGTTTGTTCAGTTAATGATGCGATTGTGATGTCATCTAATTTCACGATAGGGAAGTCATGCGATTTCGCTTCCTCATCATTTATTTTGTTTTGACGCATCATATATAGCGTTACGTCATAATCTTCTCGTTTTAAATCTAGTGATAACGGAAGGGTAATTCTGCTCGCGCCAATAATAGCTACTTTTGGTTTTGGTGTTTCTACTTTTGGGAACATTTTTTTAAACAATACAGGTGCAAAAATACAAGTAATAACTGCGCTTAAAATAAGAGAGGCAGATAAACTTGGACTGATGATCCCTAGTTTTTCACCAATTTGTGCAGCCGCAATAACTAAAGAAAGTGTCGATGTTAATAAGATTGCACTTCCAAGTACGATATTACGTGGATACCATTTTCGTAAGACGAGTGATGGTAAGAGTTTTGAAATAAAGAGTCCTACAATTAAGATTGGGATCATTAGCATGCTAGAAGGCTCTTTAAAAATAGACCATACCTCTAGATTTACACCAACCATTACGAAGAAAATAGGGATGAAGAAACCATAGCCGATGGAATCAAGTTTTTCCACCATATCTTCATTGGGTGATAATAACGATACAAGTACACCTGCTAAGAAGGCACCTAAAATATTTTCTGCTCCAACAGATTCCGATAACCCAACTAAGATTAAAATGAGTGCAAAAACAGCCCGTGTATCAATTTGTACACTACCAGCTTTTAAACTATCTAAGTATGGAATGTTTTTAAAGCGTTTTGCAATAAAGTAAATGACAATACCGGCACCGAATAGAAGAAGTAAGAGCCACATACTTTGGCCGCTTTCGGAATTTAATCCGACGAAAACAGCGAGTAAAATCATTGTAACTAAGTCTGCAATAACAGCAACTAATAAAATGATTTGTCCGATCGCAGTTTTTCCTAGGTTGTTTTCTTTTAATGTTGGTACAACAACCCCTAAAGAAATAGTTGAAATAATTAAAGTCATGAACATTGCATTATCTACAAATCCTAGCCATACGAATAGTAATGATAAGGCATAAGATAAGATGAAAATAAATAAGAAGATAATGCTTGCTGCTTGAAATGTATTTGGTTCGTTTGTCGTATTTTTTTTCCCTTTTTGTTTAAAGATAGAAAAGTCAATTTCTAAACCGCTTAAGAACATGAGGAAGATAAATCCTAATGTTGATAAAACTTGAAGCCATATATCTGGCTCAATAATATTAAACCCACTTTTACCTACAAAGATTCCTGCGATAATTTCTGCAACGACAACAGGAAGTGCTTTTAATTTAAAGCGTTGTAACAAAAGGGGAACGAAAAACGCGATTGCAACGACAACCATAAGTGATAGAACAGAAGTATGATGTTCCATTGCGTTCTCTCCCTTCAAATAAATATAGTACCTATTTAGCCATATAATAGGTAGAAAAGCAACGCATATGGATTCGATTTCATAAAGAAAGACTTTTCTTAAGATTTGTCATAATAAGTATATTTTTCATGATTCTGTTGTTAATTCCGTAATGTGGATGTAATAGGGGAGGAGAATAAAAAAAGACTGCTGAGATTCCTCAGCAGTCTTTTTCATGTACATTACATTGAGAAGAAGATCCATACAGTTAAACCGACTGTTGCAGTTGCAACGAAGAAACTGTATATCATTGTAAGAATTTGAACTCTTCCTTCTCCTTCTTTTAAATGCATGAACATAATTAATTGTAATAACGCTTGCGCAACAGCCATTATGATAATAGTTGTTAAGACTGTTGAAAGTGGCAATGTTGTGTAAAGTGCCACGTATAGCGCTAGGAACGTTAGTGCAAGCGATAAAATAAATCCGAAAACGTGTGACCAAGGGAATCCGCTATGCGCATGCCCGTTTGCTTGGTTATTATTTTGACCCATTTACGCCACCATCCCGTTCAAGTAAACTAGTGTGTAAATAAAGACCCAAACTAGATCAAGGAAATGCCAGTATAAGCTGATAATGAATACTTTACGAGCTGTAACTGGTGTTAAACCTCGTTTTAAAATTTGGATAATAACACAAGTTGCCCAAATGATACCGCCTGTTACGTGGGCTCCGTGCGTTCCAAGAAGAACGAAGAATGCAGATAGGAAAGCACTTGTTTGAATTGTTGCGCCTTCACCGATGTACATAATGAACTCTTCGATTTCAAAGAATAGGAAACCTGCACCTAAAAGTAATGTAAGGATGAACCATCCAAGCATTGCTTTTTGATTGTGCTTACGCATTTCGTGAATTACGATACCACATGTGAAACTACTTGTTAAAAGTAGTAATGTTTGAATTAAAAGCGTTTTAAGTTCAAACAGTTGCGCTGGAGTTGGGCCATCTGCCGTACGACCAGCAAGGACTAGATAAGAGGCGAAAAGTGTTGCGAACAGCATAATTTCAGCCCCAAGAAAAATCCAGAATCCTAGGATATTCAATCTGCTTTGTTCGGATTGATATTCCAAAGGTAAGCTTTTATCTAAAGCCGCCATGTCATTTCACCTCTCATGCTATATGTTCTGTTTCTTTAATTTCATCAACACTTACGTAGTAACCATCGTCATAATCGAATGAACGATAGATTAAGCAAGCTAAAATACCAATACCACCGATTGCTGCAAGCCAGAACCAGCTAAATACTAATGCGAAACCTGCAAGACCGAAGAATCCAGACGCAATAATAGGCACACCAGAGTTACTTGGCATGTGAATTGGTTTGATATCTTCTGCAGCTGGTGTAACTGTTTCTCCGCGTTTTTTCATGTACCAGAAAGCATCAGCTTCTTTGATTTCAGGAAGTTTCGCGAAGTTGTAATGTTGTACAGGAGATTGAGTTGCCCATTCAAGTGTACGGCCATCCCATGGATCTCCAGTTGTGTCACGTTCACCGTGACGTGCACTCCAAATTACGTTGTAGCAAAGAAGTAGGAAGCCGATACCCATCATTACCGCACCAACTGATGCGATTTGGTTTAGCCATCCCCATCCAAGACTTTCAGAGTAAGTGTACATACGACGAGTCATACCGTCTAAACCTAAGAAGTACATTGGGAAGAAACAGATGTTGAATCCGCTCATAAAGATCCAGAATGTCCATTTACCTAGGCGTTCATTTAACATATGACCAGTCATTTTTGGATACCAGAATGTGAATCCAGCAAGCATAGCGAATACTGTACCTGCGATTAATACGTAGTGGAAGTGAGCAATTAGGAAGTAGCTGTTATGGTATTGATAATCAGCTGCTGCCATTCCAAGCATAACCCCTGTAACCCCACCGACTACGAAGTTTGGAATAAATGCCAATGACCAAAGCATTGGAACTGTAAAACGGATACGTCCTTTATACAGTGTAAACAACCAGTTAAAGATCTTAACACCGGTTGGAATCGAAATCGCCATTGTCGAAATCGAGAAGAATGAGTTAACCGCTGGACCTGCACCCATCGTGAAGAAGTGGTGAAGCCATACGACGAAACTTAGTAAAGAAATTGCAACCATTGAGTATACCATCGCACTGTAACCGAATAGACGTTTACGTGAGAATGTACTAATGATTTCAGAGAAAATACCGAATGCCGGTAAAATAACGATATATACTTCAGGGTGACCCCATACCCAGAACAGGTTGGCCCATAACATCGGCATACCGCCGCTCGCCATCGTAAAGAAGTGAGCATCGAATAGACGGTCAAATGTCATTAATGCAAGAGCAACTGTTAATACTGGGAAAGCGAAAATAATAATAATTGTTGTAATTAAGATTGACCAAGTAAACATTGGCATTCTCATTAAAGTCATACCAGGTGTACGCATTTTTAAGATAGTAACAAGGAAGTTAATACCGGTCATTAGCGTACCGAGACCTGAAATCTGTAATGCAATTGCGTAGTAGTTATTTCCTACGCCTGAAGTAAACTCTGTACCTGCCATTGGGAAGTAAGAAGTCCACCCAGCGTCTGGAGAACCACCGATTACGAAAGCGATGTTGAATAACATTGCTCCGACAAAGAATAACCAGAAACTTAAAGCATTTAAGAACGGATATGCAACGTCACGAGCACCAATTTGTAATGGTACTACAAGGTTCATTAATCCCATAACGAATGGCATTGCCATGAAAAGAATCATTACTGTACCATGTGTTGTAAAGATTCCGTTATAGTGTTCTGCGTTTAAATAAGTTGTTTCTGGGAATGTTAACTGTGCACGGATCATTAAACCATCCATACCACCACGGAATAACATGATAACCGCAGAAATAATATACATGGCTCCGATTTTTTTATGGTCAACAGTTGTCAACCATTCGTCCCAAAGCCATTTCCATTTTTTATACTTTGTTAGTACGAAAATGATTGCTAATGTCACAAGAACGATAGAAGCGTCTGCACCGTAAATAATCGGGTCACCTGTGACAAAGAATTCATCAAGCTTCACTGTGTTCACTCCAATCTGTTGGAATAATAGCTATTATTTTTTGTTTTTGTAGTAGTTGTAATCACAATATTCAAGTGATTTTGGATCTACATAACTTAAGTGGTGACTAGAGAACGTCATGCGTCCAACTACACCAGGTTTAATAATTTCGTTGTATTTCTGTTCTGTTAACTTATCAGCGGTTTGTTGTACTTCTTTAACCCACTTGTCATATTTCTCTTTAGTTTTCGCTTCAACTTCGAACTCCATGTGAGTGAATCCTTCACCAGAGAAGTTCGCACTACGACCTAGGTAAGAACCTGGCTTATCAGCTTGTAAATAAAGATCCATAATCATGCCATCCATTGTGTACTTCATACCACCAAGTTCTGGTACCCAGAAAGCATTCATTGGGCCGACAGAAGTCAGTTTGAATTGAATTGGTACACCAGCTGGGATGTTTAAATAGTTAACGGTTTCAATTTTTTCCTCTGGGTAACTGAATAACCATTTCCAGTTTGCAGATGTAACATAAATTTCAACTGGTTTAATATGTTTGGACTCTTTCGGAACCTCTTCCGAAGCATAAGTTGCTTTTACTGTTGGAATCGATAATGCGATAACGATAATAACAGGAACAAGCGTCCAAATAATTTCTAGTAATGTGTTACCGTGTTGTTCAGGTGGCTCATAGTCCATATTCTCTGGTTTTTCACGATAACGAATCAAGATGACTGTAAACAGAATGAATACAATTGCGATAATTAATGACATAAGCAAGAATGACCAAACAATTAAATCATACTGTGCTTTTGCAACAGGTCCTTGCGGATTTAATACTGCGAGTTTTTTATCACAGCCACCGAGGAACAGAAGTAATGATAACGGAAGAAGCGAAGCCAACTTCCAAAACGCTTTCTTTAGTTGCACGATTGAAAATCTCCTTTCTCCTTGGATTGAAACTATGCCAATAAAACAATATAAACCTATTAATTTATAGAAGGCAATAGTTTTTGATATATTGTTAAAAAATAGACACAAATGCACACTTTTTAAGGTGAATATCATTTGTAACTTGATTACATTGTAAACTATTTTCCAGAGAAAAACGTGATTGTGAAAATTTTAAGATAAATAAAGTTATACCAGGATATCCAAGAAATAGAAAAAAGCTATCTTATCATAAGGAAGATAGCTGAATATTTTGTATATTTAGTTTATTTCTCGTGTGACAGTTCGTGGCTGTTCAAGTGTGACAACTTTTTTATATTTAACTTGGTATAAAATGTAACAAATAATCATAAATGGAATGCCACAATAAAGAGCAATTCTTTGATCTGGAATGAAAGCCAAACTAACAAATGTAATGAAATTAAGTGAGAACGCTACGATTGGAACTAGCGGATAGAGCGGTGTACGATATTTTAAATCATTTATGTCGCCACCATTTTTCACGAAATTTCTACGGAAGAAAAACTGTGAAGCGGCGATTGACATCCACACGACAACAGCAGCCATTGCTGCAATAGATGTTAAAACTAGAAAGACAGTATCTGCCGCAAATACACTTGTTAATAAAGAAAGGCTAGCGAAAATTAGGCTGAAAATTAGTGCATTTAGCGGTACACCTTTTTTAGTTAATTTCGTAAATGCTGGACTTGCCATTCCTTGTTTTGCCATCGCCCAAAGCATACGAGAATTTGCGTATAGACCAGAGTTAGCAACGGATAATACAGCTGTAATAATAACGAAGTTCATAATGTCTGCTGCATATGGTACACCGGCTACATCAAAAACAAGTACAAAGGGACTTTCGACTAGATTAGCCTCTTGCCATGGGAGTAAACCTACAACAACTGATATCGCTAAGACGAAGAAGAAGAGAGTTCGCCAAATTGTGTTTTTGATTGCTTTTGGAATTGTTTTTTCAGGGTTTTCACTTTCTCCTGAAGCGATTCCGATTAATTCTGTTCCTTGGAAGGAGTAATTTACTGTAATCATCGTAAGAAGAACAGCTAATGCGCCGTTTGGAAATAGCCCGCCATTTTCAGTGAAATTATGAAGCATTGGAGCTGGCTTTCCATTAAAGTCTAGTAGACCGAACATAACAGCGCCACCAAGTACGATGAAAATAACAATTGTCGCGACTTTTACACTTGCGAACCAAAACTCTGCTTCTGCATATGCTTTTGCTGATAAAGCGTTTACGAGGAAGAGTGCTGCTGCAAATGTAACGCACCAAATCCATGAAGAAACGTCTGGAAACCAGCGTTTCATTAAAATACTTACAGTTGTTAACTCTACTCCCACCGTAACAGCCCAATTTAGCCAATACATCCAACCGACAACAAATCCAAAACCAGGTGAAATAAATTTGCTTGCATAGCTTTGGAATGAACCTGCTTCTGGCATAGCAACGGATAATTCACCAAGACATAACATCGTTAAATACATAACAAATCCACCGACTAAAAATGCAAGAATAGCACCCCCAGGTCCGGCATTATGGACGATTTGACCAGATCCCATAAATAGACCGGTTCCGATAACGCCGCCGAGTGCAATCATAAATAGGTGTCTACTTTTCATTGTTCGTTTTAAATCTGTTTGTTCAATTTGTTGATTCATATGCCCCTCACCCCGTATTTTCTTGAATGTGTGAACTTCGTTTTATTCTGAGTTTTTAATCATTAGTGGGGGATGCAACACACACTCGGTTTATTTGCTATGAAATGAATGGAGTATGTAAAAAAACGAACTATGACTAAATACTCTAAGAATGTTTGTTAACATGGTGATATCTTCACTATGTTAACAATTTTGATTTTAGCAAAATATTCTGGAAATGTATATTTATTTTTCTTTTTATTAAAAATAATTAGAATTTTTATAATTAATTCTATGAGCGATAATTCACATGATCTTTCTAGCAAACTAGTAAGAAGAAGGGTACAATGATAAGAGTTGTGTCTGTAAAATAATAATTAATGGAGTTTTGTTTATAATGAAAAAGTTAAAATATCTTTTTGTTTTTGGGATTATACTTGCTGCTGCATTTTTTATAGGAAAAGATAAAATCATGCAAAAGGCGCAAGTTCTACGCTTAGAGTTTCTATCTGAAATGAAAGAAGCAGCTATGATTGAAGATGTTCCGTTTATTAAACAATTACCAGAATTACCTCGAGGATGTGAAGTGACAAGTTTAGCTATGTTGCTGCAATATAAAGGTGTACAAGTAGATAAGATGCAACTTGCTAGCGAAATTCATCGCGTTCCATTTGAACAAAATGGCGTACGGGGAAATCCTTACGAAGGGTTTGTTGGAAATATTTACACAAAGGCAGAGCCTGGATATGGTGTATATAATCAACCGATTTTTAATTTAGCAGAAAAATATGTTCCTGAAAAAGTAATTAATTTAACAGGTAGAGACATGCAAGATATATATAAAGTAATTAGTTCTGGTTCACCGGTATGGGTCATTATCAATACGACGTTTAAGCCGCTAGCTGAAAGTAGTTTTGAAACATGGAATACGAGTTCGGGCGAAGTGAAAATTACATATTATGAGCATAGTGCAGTAGTAATTGGATATGATCAAAACTTTGTATATGTAAATGATCCTCTTAAAAATAATCCGCGTTTGGCTGTTCCACGAGCAGAATTTGAGAAAGCTTGGGAGCAAATGGGAAAACAAGCAATTACTATTTTATGATAATGAAAAAGCCATCTTTTGGATGGCTTTTTCTTTTTAGTTTATCATCACTGAAAATTCAGAAGATTCTTTTAAAAGTTAACAATTCACGTTATAATAACATTTAACTTGGTGAAGAAGGAGTGAAGGGGTATGGATGTTGCAAAGGAACTTGTTTTGTCAAAAAATCAGTTAGTTGAGTGGAGAAGGCATTTTCATAAGTATCCAGAGTTATCTTTTCAAGAAGAAAAAACATCGCAGTTTGTGTTCGACATACTTCGAAAATCCCCGTATTTAGAAGTGTCACGGCCGACTAAATATAGTGTGATGGCAAAGTTAGTAGGTAAACAGCCGGGCAAAACAGTTGCGGTTCGAGCCGATATGGATGCTCTTCCTATTCATGAAGAAAATGAGTTTGATTTTATTTCTACATATAAAGGTGTGATGCATGCATGCGGTCATGATGGACATATAGCGATATTACTTGGAGTCGTACATAAGTTAGTGGAAGAAAGAGAGAAGATTAAAGGGGAGATTCGTTTTCTATTCCAACATGCTGAAGAGAATTTCCCTGGTGGTGCAGAGGAGATGGTTGCTGCAGGTGTAATGGAAGGTGTGGATTATATTATTGGTGCTCACCTTTGGGCGTCGTTAGAGGTTGGGAAAATAGGCGTTATTTATGGTCCTGCAATGGCTGCACCGGATGTTTTTAAAATTAAGATAGAGGGAAAAGGTGGACATGCTGGAATCCCTCATGAAACGGTGGATAGTATCGCAATCGGAACACAAGTCGTTTCGCAACTTCAGCAAATTGTATCTCGCCTCACGAATCCATTAGATTCTCTCGTAATATCTGTTACACAATTTCATGCGGGGACAACTCATAATGTAATACCAGAGCAAGCGGAGATTGAAGGGACAGTGAGAAGTTTAAGACATGAATTACGAGGTGAAACAGAGAAGAAGATTGAGCGGATTGTGAAGTATATTACGGAATCTTACGGAGCGAAATATACATTTTCATATGAATATGGATATCGACCAGTTGTAAATGACTATGAAGCTACAGATCTTATTGAACAAACGGCATTACAACTTTATGGAAGGGATAGAGTTGTTCGTTTACAGCCGACGATGGCTGGAGAAGATTTTTCAGCGTTTTTACAAAAGGCACCGGGGACATTCTTTTTTATCGGAGCAGGAAATAAAGAGAAAGGTATTATATATCCTCACCATCACCCTCGTTTTACAATTGACGAAGATGCATTACCGATTGGAGTCGAAGTCTTTGTATCAGCCATTATGAATTTTATAAGTAAAGGAGAATGAGATGAAGAAAATATACATCCTAGCGCTTATTCCAGTTCTTTGTTTAGTAGTTGGGCCAATATTTGCGAATTCAGTTACTCCTTACGTATTAGGGATGCCATTTTTATTATTTTGGGTATTATTATCAGTGTTTATTACATCTCTTTGTATGGGGCTTGTGTACGTGTTTGATCCTGCTAATAAGGAGGATGTAAAATGACTGCATTACTTATCATTATTTTATTTTTGTTTCTCGCATTATTTTTAGGGATTCGGGCACAACATGGAAAAGATATGGATTTAGAGCAATGGTCAGTTGGGGGAAGAGGATTTGGCACTATTTTTGTTTTTCTCCTTATGGCAGGTGAAATTTATACGACGTTTACATTTTTAGGGGGAAGCGGTTGGGCGTATAGTAAAGGCGCGCCTACCTTTTATATTTTAGGTTATGGCGCTTTAGCTTATCTTTTATCGTATTTTTTATTGCCACCGATTTGGAAGTATGCGAAAGAGCATAACCTTGTTTCACAGTCGGATTTTTTTGCGAAGAAATATAGAAGTAAAGCGCTTGGACTTATTGTCTCAATTGTTGGTGTTGTTTCCATCATCCCATATCTTGTTTTACAGTTAAAAGGACTGGGAATTATCGTTTCAGAAGCGTCTTACGGAAGGGTGTCACCTGTTGTTGCGGTTTGGATTGGTGCCATTGTTATAACTATATATGTAATGGTTTCAGGTATACACGGTTCAGCTTGGACGGCTGCTTTGAAGGATATTATGATACTGTTTATCGTTATGTTTTTAGGTATATATTTACCGTATCATTATTATGGAGGATTTCAGCCGATGTTTGAAGCTGTAGAAGCAGCGAAACCGGGGTTTTTATCTTTACCTGAAGAAGGAATGAGTATTTCTTGGTTTGTTTCTACTATTATATTAACGGCCCTCGGCTTCTATATGTGGCCTCATACATTTGCTTCTGCTTTTTCTGCAAAAAATGAAAAAGTATTTCGTAAAAATGCAGCAATTATGCCATTGTATTCTTTAGTGTTACTTTTCGTATTTTTTGCAGGGTTTGCTGCTATATTGCAAGTTCCTGGGTTAAAGGGAGCAGATGTAGATCTTTCGTTAGTCCGTCTTGCTTTACAAACTTTTGATCCTTGGTTTATTGGGATTATTGGTAGTGCGGGAGTATTAACGGCATTGGTTCCAGGCTCTATGCTTGTTATGGCGGCTTCTACACTGTTAGCAAAAAATATTTATCGAACGATTGTTCCATCTGCTTCAGATAGACAAGTTGCTAAGATGGCAAAATTATTTGTGCCTGTAGTAACGCTCGTGGCAGTTTTATTTACATTTAAAGGAGGGGAAACAATAGGAGCGCTTCTCTTAATGGGGTACAGTATCGTTACGCAACTTTTCCCTGCACTTGTATGTAGCTTGTTTCCACGCCAAATTGTTACGAAGCAAGGAGCGATTGCAGGAATGGGAGTTGGGCTGTTAGTGGTCGCATATATTACCTTATCTGGCTCAACTATAGCTACGATGTTTCCGAGTTTTCCGCAGTATATAAAAGATTTGAATGTGGGCATAGTCGCATTGTTAATTAATATGATTGTGATGTTTGTAGTTAGTGGATTTACAAAAGGTGTATTTATAAAGAAAAACACTACAATAGTAGAAAAGTAATTCGTTTATTGGAGCTATCTTTGCAAAGAGATAGCTCTTTTTTGTATATATTTTCTTCTATTAGCGGAATCTAACTAAAAACTTGTTGAAAAGGAAGTTAGGTGGGGAAATTGTTAGAGCTTGAAGGTAACTTATTTGAAGTTATGAAAGAAATTAGGGATGAGTTAGGTTCACCTAATGATTTAACAATTAGAGAAGTTGCTCTTGCTGGGAGTTTTACACGTTGTGCGGTTGTGTTTTTATGTGGATTAACAGATAAGGATAATGTTTATAAATATGTCATTCGCACACTGCAATACGAAGAAATTCAAAATGAGGAAGCTGTTGTTCAAACGTTATTGGATCGTTTTATTTCTATCGCAGAAGTGGGTGTAAAGACGAAGTTTCCAGATATTATGAATGCGATTTTAGCGGGAGATACAGTTATATTAATTGATAATATTCAAACTGCTATCGTTATTAATAGTAGGGCTTGGGAGAAGAGAAGTTTAGAGCCACCAGTGACAGAAGATTTAATACGCGGACCGAGAGTAGGATTAAATGAAGATATTAATGTGAATAAAATGTTAATCCGACGCAGTTTACGCGATCCAAAGTTGAGGTTCCAATCTTATATTATGGGGAAGCGATCGCAGAAAGAAGTAACCCTAGTATATATAGAAGATATTATTAATCCTCACATTGTAAAAGAGTTAGATCGCCGTCTTCAATCAATAGTGACAGATGTCGTTTTGGAAACAGGTACGATTGAACAATTAATTCAGGATAATAATTTATCCCCATTTCCACAATTTTTGAATACGGAGAGGCCTGATAATATTATAGCCTCATTAGCGAAAGGGAAGGCGGCCATTTTAGTAGATGGATCCCCATTTGCTCTTATCGCGCCACTCGTATTTGTTGATATTTTTCAATCTGTAGAAGATCATTACGAGCGCTGGGTGATTGGAACGTTATTAAGATTTTTACGTATGGGATCAGGTATAATTGCGGTTTTGTTACCAGCTATGTATGTAGCGCTTGTATCTTATCATCAAGGACTTATTCCTTCTAAACTGGCTTATTCAATTGCGGGTGCGAGGGAAGGTGTTCCGTTTCCAGCATATATTGAAACGTTAATGATGGCCTTGACTATGGAATTAATACGAGAAGCTGGAATCCGATTGCCGAAACCGATGGGACAAACGATAGGGATTGTAGGAGGTCTTGTAATTGGAGAAGCTGCGGTAAATGCAGGAATTGTAAATCCGTTTTTAGTTATTATTATTGCGGTTACTGCGATTGCTACGTTCTCGCTTCCTGTATATAGTATTACAATTACGTTCCGAATTTTACTTTTTGTCTTTGTGTTAGCTGCAACGGCTTTTGGGTTGTATGGGATTATTCTAGCTCTGATCGCACTTGCTATTCATATTACAAATTTAACGAGTGTTGGTATACCGTATACAACTCCAATTGCTCCTGCATTTTATAAAGATTGGAAAGAAGAATTTATTCGCATGCCAAAATCGATGTTGAAAGATAGACCAGAGTACTTACAAACAAAAGATTCTACAATACGTCCAAAGGAGCGAAAATAATTGAAACCATTTGAGTATGGCGATGAAGAGATTGGATCTCGGGAAATTGGATTTGCGGTATCGTCAACAATTATTGGTATAGGGGCATTGTCTATGCCAAGAGATATCGCTAGCCAAACTTTATTTTCGGACGGTTGGGTTATTTTGCTTTTGGGTGGATTGGTCTGTGCAGTTTTAGGCTGGTTTGTGACGAGAGTGGCTATCTTATTCCCAAAACAAAACTTTGTTCAATATACGAGTGCGCATTTGACGAAGCCTGTTGCATACACAATTAGTAGCATTTTAGTATTAACGTTTGCTGCTTTGACAGCATATGAATCGCGAATGATTTCAGTTATTTCTCAAACGTATTTATTTAGTGATACACCAATACAACTATTGTCTTTCTTTTTCTTATTAGTTGTTATTTACGGAATAGCAGGATCAAGAGCGGCCTTATTAAGGTTAAATGTTTTATTCTTACCTATTGTTTTAATTGCGATAGTGCTTCTTTCTTTATTGAATATAAATTTAATGGAAATAAATAATTTACTACCAGCTTTTCAAACTAAAGTAAGTCAATATGCTGTTGGAGTTAAAAATTCTATTTTTACGTTTATTGGATTTGAAGTAGCTCTGTTTTATGCGGTGTTGCTAAATGATAAGGCAGCGAAAAAAGCGCCAATGGCAGTTGCGAAAGCGGTGATGGTAAACGTGTTGTCGTACATTTTAATTTATGTAACTTGTATTAGTGTTTTTACGTATATGACAACACGTGGATTGACATATCCAACAATTGAATTAGGGAAAGAAATTGAAATTGGTGGAGGATTTTTAGAAAGGTTTGATGCGATTTTTTTTACGACTTGGATTATTACTATTTATAACACTACGGCAATGTATTATGACGTCGCATCTTTATTGTTTTGTGCTATGTTTCCGAAAGTGAAGAAACATATTTTTATTTTCGTAAGTGCCCCGATTATTTTTATGGTGAATATGATACCTAGTAGTTTGAATACTTTATCAAGTTATGGGACTTATTTAGCTTGGATAGATATGGGAGTTGTTGTGTTAGCGCCTTTGCTCGTTTTAATTGTATATAAAATAAAAAGAAGGAATGGTGGAAATGAAACACCTTCTTAAAATTATAATGGTTATGGCTTTAACTGGATGTATGAGTGGGTGTTCTGAGTTAGAAGAGATAGAAGAAAGAGGATTTGTAGTAGGAGCGGCTTACGATATTGTGAAGGAGAAGAAAGCGAATCCAATTATGAAAGGGACCTATCAGATGGTACTCCCCAGTAAATTGTCTCAACAGGGCGGACAAGGGGGTGGGGGGGATAGCGAAAATTATATTAATGTTAGTGCGAAAGCAGATAGTGTGTTTGAACAAATAAGAATAATCGCTAAAAAAATTAGTCGAACATTATTTTTCCCTCATATACAGGTGATTATTTTCTCTGAAGAATTACTTTCACATCCATACATTTTACAAAATACGTTAGATGTATATATTCGCGATCATGAGATGAGAAGAAATATTCGTTTGTTCGTTTCTAATAAAAATGCCGAAGCTATTTTAAAACAAAGTGCCAAGCCTGAAAATTTACCGGCGCAGTATATTGATATGTTAGCTGAACACCCTCCGAAAAATGCCCAAATGATTGAGGCTGCAAGAATTGGTGAGGTGCAGGAAAAGATGATCTCTAACCGAAGTTTCGTATTGCCTATTCTGGAACTAACAAAGCAAGGAGTACAAATGAACGGTGCAGCATTGTTTCGTGGAAAGGATAATAAGTGTGTAGGCAATTTGAGTGGGGAAGAAACATTAGGGATGAATTATATAATAGGTAAAAAAATTGGAGGTTTTTTTACCATCCGTAAAAAGAATCAACTTATTACATATGAAATTCATAAGTTACGTCGAAAAATTAAAGTATCCACAACGAATGCTACAAAACCGAAATTTAATATTCATTTATTTTTGGAAGGTACAATAGCTGAGTTGCACTTTAGTGATCATAAAAAGGTTTTGAATGAAAAGCGTTTAGAGAGGGATATATCGGAAGAAATGGAGGAGCGTATTCAAAAATCGATTAAGCTTGTTCAAAAAAAATATAAGGTAGATGTATTAGAGTTAGGGGAAGTGTATAAACGACATAATTATAAAGAATGGACAAAAATAAGTAAGAATTGGGATCAAGGCGAAAATTACTTTAGTAATGCTGAAATTACTGTTCATGTTCATCCAACAATTGAACATTCAGGTTCAGCTTTACCGAAAAGAGTGAAATAAGGTGATATAAGTTGTTTACTGGATTGGGAATTAGTTGCACGATATTAATGGCGGTGCTGCCAGGGGCTATATATTTCATTCATAAAAAACTCACAACGTATGGAGCGCAGCCGTGGAATACTGATGTGCAAAAAAAGAAACCTGAATGATCTTCAGGTTTCTTTCGGGCAAAGCATATGTGAAGGGGGATGCCTTCTATGTATGCTTTGTTTTATACAAGCCCTAACCAATGTACCAATTGTGTAGAGAGGAATGTAACAACAATGGCGATAACGGTAGGGATTGCAAACGATAAGAATGTCCATTTTGCACTTTTTGTTTCTTTGTATATGTTAACCAGTGTTGTTCCGCACGGGAAATGAAGAAGTGAGAACAACATTGTGTTTAACGCTGTTAACCAAGTCCAGCCATTTTCTAGGAATAGATTTTTAATTTGATTAAAATCATCTATTTCAGTTAAAGCCCCAGTTGATAAGTAAGACATTAATAAAATTGGGATTACAATTTCATTAGCGGGTAGTCCAAGAATGAATGCAGCTAGAATAAACCCGTCAAGTCCTAACATTTTAGCAAATGGATCTAGGAAATTTACAAAATACATAAGTAAGCTTGTGTCACCGATAAAAATGTTAGCAAGTAACCAAGTTAATGCAGCCGCAGGGGCAGCAACAACTATAGCTCGTTTTAAAACGTAGATTGATTTATCGAGTGTTGCCCGAACAATTGTATTCCAAACTTTTGGCTTGCGGTACGGAGGTAACTCAAGTGTGTAGTGAGTTGGAACCCCTTTTAAAGCTGTTTTTGATAGTACCCAAGAAACAGTTAATGTCATAATAACACCAATTACAACCATTCCAACTACAACGCCAGCAGTAACCAATGTTTGCATACTGCCTGTATAACCAGCAGCCATAAATAGTGAAGCCATTAAAATTAACATAGGCCAGCGACCGTTACAAGGAACGAAGTTGTTCGTTAAAATTGCTAGCATACGTTCACGTGGTGATTCAATGATACGTGTTGACATAATGGCTGCTGCATTACAACCAAATCCCATTGCCATTGTTAAAGATTGTTTCCCGTGTGCACCAGATCGTTTGAATAAGCGGTCCATATTAAACGCGACACGTGGTAAGTATCCGTAGTTTTCTAATAGCGCGAACATAGGAAAAAAGATTGCCATAGGGGGTAACATAACACTAATAACAGCACCGATACCACGGAATAAACCAAGTATTAAAATGCCATGTAACCATTCAGGTGCATGAGCAGCTTGGAACCAAGATGTTAAATATCCTTCAGCCCATCCGAAGAATTCGGCAATCATATCAGATGGTACGTTAGCACCTGCAATTGTAAGATAAAAAATAATAGATAAAATACCGAGCATAATTGGGAATCCCCAGATTGGAGATGTGAAAACTTTATCTAGTTTTTCGGAACGATATAATTTATCAGTATTTGTATATTGAACGGATTCTTTACATATGCTTGCAGATGTTCGGTAAATATCTCCGACTATATCATCTCGTATATCTTCTTTTGAAAGTGTTTGTGCGTGTTGAATAATATAGTCTAATGGAAGAGCTTTACTGGCTGAGTGAGATTCCATTAATTACGACCTCCCTTACAAGCGGTTCATTATGGTGTTTTTGAAGTGTAGTTAAGAAATTTTTATCTCCATCTAATATACGTAACGCAATCCAACGTGCTGGATACGTATCACCGAACACTTTATAAATTTGTGGTTCTAATTCTTGAATCATATTTTCGATTTTTTCGCTGTAAGTAATTTTAATTGGTGTTGGAATTAGTTTTTTATTTGCTACTTTCGCAATAACATTTAGCAAATGACCAATACCCACTCGATTACGTGCTGAAATTTTAACGACAGGTACACCAAGTGATTTTGCTAATTTCTTTTCATCAATAACAATGCCTTTTTTCTCTGCTTCATCAATTAAGTTAATGCAAATGACTACATTATTTGTCATCTCCATCACCTGTAGTGCTAAATTTAAATTTCTTTCCATAGCAGTTGCGTCTATGACAACTACAGTTACTTCTGGTTTTTCAAATATAATATAATCCCTCGCTACTTCTTCGTCTGCGGAATTTGAGTATAGCGAGTAAGTTCCGGGTAAATCTATTAATGTATAATTACTTCCGTTATGTTCATATTCTCCTTCAGCTTTTAAAACAGTTTTCCCCGTCCAGTTTCCAGTATGTTGTTTTAAGCCTGTTAAAGTATTAAATAATGTACTTTTCCCGGTATTCGGGTTACCAGCTAAAGCGATACGATGTTTGCTCATCTGAAATCATCTCCTATTAATACCCCGAAAATAAGGGAGCTTTCTTCTTTGCGTAGTGCAATAGTTGTGTTGCTCACTTGATAAGCGACCGGATCTCCAAGTGGACTGCGTTGCAATACTTTAATCGTTGCCCCAGGGATAAATCCCAAATCTAATAAACGTCGTTTCATAGTTCCTTCTAATTGTATCTTCTCAATTTGTACAAATTCCCCTGTTTTAAACTCGGAAAGGGGTTTAGTATTAGCCGATACCATAAAAGTTACCTCTTCTCTATATTGTTAGTGTTAGTTTAAAAAGTTTCCTTAGGTAAACTTTTTGTTAGTAATATAGTAGACTACATTGGATGATGCTGTCAATTAGTACTTTAAAAATATTCATTTAATTTTAGAATTGTTCCAATTTATTTAGTTGTACTAAAAAATATTACTGAAATTCTTTTTAATGTGCATAAAATAGGCGTGAAAAAGTTACAAAATACAGCGGAATTGTAAATGTAACTTTAACTAAAAGGGAAAAAGATAGAAAAACATTTACATTGAATTTACATTGTTAAGAATAAATTTACATTACAGCATAGTTAGTGTGGTTTTTGTTTGCTTCTTTAACTACAAATGTTGGGATTCCTAGCTTTTAAGGATTATTATCGTCATTTACTTAAAATTAAAAATTGCTTAACACTCACATAATATTGTTGTCCTACAATGAATTTGTGTTCGAAAGAAAATGAATTCGAAAAGTGATAATCCAAATGGGGGTACAAGACATGGTTATGAAAAAAGGTATTAAATTTTCTTTAGCAGCTTTAGTGGTAGCAGGAGCATTAGTTGGGTGTGGGAAAGCAGAAGATACAACTAGTAAAGAAACTGCTAAAGGAAGCGATAATACAAAACAAGAATTATCAGGTACGATTGCAGCAGCTGGTTCTACAGCTCTTCTACCTCTTGCGGAGGAAGCTGGAAAGAAATTCATGGAGAAAAATTCAAAAGTTTCTATTCAAGTCCAAGGTGGCGGTAGTGGAACTGGGATTAACCAAGTAGCATCTGGTGCAGTACAAATTGGTAATTCAGATGTTCCGGCCGGAGATAAAATAAAAGATGCTGAAAAGGCGAAAGAATTAGTAGATAACAAGGTAGCGGGTATTGCATTCGCTCTTGTCGTAAATAAAGATGTAAAAGTTGATAACTTAACGGTGCAACAAGTACAAGATATCTTCACTGGAAAAGTAACAAACTGGAAAGAAGTAGGCGGAAAAGATGAAAAAATCAACGTAATTAATCGTCCGGCTTCATCTGGTACACGTGCTACATTTGAAAAAACGATTATGAAAGACGCGAAAATTAATGATGGAACTGGTACAACACAAGATTCTAACGGTGCAGTAGAGCAAGCTATCAATTCTACTCCAGGTTCAGTAAGTTATTTAGCAATGTCTTATATGGTTGGAGATAAAAAAGGTGCACTACAAACAGTGAAAATTGATGGTGCTGAACCGAAAGTTGAAAACATTGCGTCTGGTAAATATCCATTCTGGTCTTACGAGTATATGGTAACAAAAGGTGAAGCGAAAGAAGCAACAAAAGCTTACATCGATTATGTAAAAGGTAAAGACTTTGAAAAGCAAGTAGAAGATATGGGCTACATTCCAATGTCTAAATTAAATAAGTAATAAAGTTTTATGGGGCTGGCTGCAAGGTCAGTCCTGTTCATTTCAATCTGTGAAGTGGGGTCTGTCCTGTGATGAAGGGGAAAAAACAAATTAATTACGTGAAAAGTGAATATATAGGAAGATCACTTGTTACGTTTTGCGGTATTTTTATTGTTTTAATTACATTAGCTATTATTGCATTTATTTGTGGTAAAGGTATTCAATCTTTTACACAAAGTGGTATCTCGTTTACTGAGATGTTAACATCGACAAAATGGAATCCAAATGCTGATCAAGGATCCTTTGGGGCTTTGATTTTCATTGTAGGTTCAACGGTGGTTTCGTTAGGTGCGGTCATTATTAGTGCACCAATTGCTATAGCTCTTGCTATATTCATGAATTTAATTTCGCCGAAGTTTGGAAATAAAGTATTGAAGCCTGTTCTAGAATTGTTAGTTGGTATTCCTTCGGTTGTATACGGATTATTAGGGGTTACGATTTTAGTACCACTATTACGTGATTCGTTTGGGGGAGTGGGCTTTAGTTTAATTGCAGGTATTGTTGTATTAAGTATTATGATTTTACCTACTATTGCTAGTATCGCTTCTGATGCAATACGTTCTGTTCCATTTGATTATTTAGAAGCTTCTTATGGTCTAGGATCAACGAAATGGCAAGCGATTAGCCGAGTGATTGTTCCTGCTGCGAAAAAAGGGATTTTAACAGGTGTTGTTTTAGGCTTAGCGCGTGCTTTCGGTGAAGCGCTAGCGGTTCAAATGGTAATCGGGAATACGATTAAATTACCAGAAGGTATATATAGTCCAACAGCGACGTTAACTGGTATTTTAACAATGGACATGACGAATACATTGAACGGAACTGCTTGGAACAATGCGCTATGGACTTTAGCGATGATTTTACTTGTTATTTCATTCCTGTTTATTTTAGTAATTCGAGCGATTGGACAAAGAGGTGAGCGATAATAATGAATGCAAGAACGGTAAATAAAGTTTGGACAGGTATCTTTTATGCGGTTGCGGCTTTGGTCGTAGCTATGCTAGTGTTCTTAGTGTTTGAAATTTTACAAAAGGGATGGGGATTTTGGGATCCTAATTTCTTGTTTGGAGAACCAAGTAATACAAGAGCTGGTGGTGGGATTGGTCCACAGTTATTCAATTCCTTCTACATGCTTGTTATAACGCTTATTATATCTATTCCTCTTGGGTTAGGTGCTGGAATATATTTAGCGGAGTATGCAAAACAAGGGCGCTTTTTAAATTTCGTTCGTTTATGCATTGAGACAATGGCGTCTTTACCTTCTATTGTTGTTGGTTTATTCGGTTTGTTGGTGTTCGTTACAATGACAGGCTGGGGATACACAGTAATGGGTGGTGCTCTTGCTTTAACTATTTTAAACTTACCAGGTTTAACGCGTGTTTGTGAAAATGCGATTTCAGAAGTGCCTCATAATGTAAAAGAAGCAAGTCTTGGATTAGGTGCAACGAAGTGGCAAACAATCGCTCGTATTATTATCCCATCTTCATTACCGCAAATTATTACAGGTATTATTTTAGCGGCGGGTCGTATATTTGGAGAAGCGGCAGCATTAATTTATACAGCGGGTTTAACATCCCCGATTTTAAATTCAGCAGCGGATTTCTCGAGCCCTGCGCATCCTTTAAATCCGTTTAGACCAGCTGAAACATTAGCGGTTCACATTTGGAAATTAAATTCTGAAGGAGTTATTCCAGATGCGAAGTTGATTGCGACAAAATCTGCAGCTGTATTAATTATTATGGTATTACTATTCAATGTTATTTCACGCTTGATAGCGTCTATATTACACAAGCGCTTTACAGGAACGAAAAGAAAAAGTAAAACAACGAAAAAGGTAAAAGCGGCATAAATTATAAAGGAGAACTCTCTATTTATAGATAGGGGGTTCTTTTGTATTTTAATATAGAAGGAAAGGATGTAATGATTGTTGAATTTGTGGTTAATTATAAAGAAGAACAGATGTAATTTAGATTGTGGATTCTAGTAAACCTATAGAGCAATATGTGGAAAAAATGATGGATTATATGACTAAGTAGAGAGAAGGCGTTATCTTCATTTGTGAAGATAACGCCTTTTGTTTTTAAATATCAGGTGTTTCTGTAGAAGTGCTTATTTTCCTACGGGAGCGTCTTTTTCTCCCGATTTTATCTAATAGTTCATACATAACTGGAACGACTACTAATGTAAGAACAGTTGAGACTGCCAAACCGCCGATGACAACGACGGCTAAACTTTTTGATACCATACTTCCTGCTTGGGATTGGCCAAATAGGAGTGGGAGCATAGCAACGATTGTTGTAATAGCTGTCATAATAATTGGGCGTAGTCTAGTAGAACCTGCTTCAAGTAAGGCTTCTCTAGTTTCCATGCCGTGTTCCCGATTTTGTTGGACTCTTTCTATTAATACAATAGCGTTTGTAACAACAATCCCGATTAACATTAATGCGCCAATCAAGGAATTTACATCAACAGGTGTTCGTGAAATGAGTAATCCTAAAATACCACCGACAGCAGCTAACGGTAAGGAGAATAGGATTGCAAAAGGAGCGCGTGCTTGCCCGAAGGTGATAACCATAATTAAATATACAATCCCGATTGCAATCCCCATAATTTTGAATAAATCTGTAAAATTCTCTTGCATAGATTCAGTAGCTCCTGCGATATTTACTTTTGAACCGCTAGGTAAATCTAAGTCAGTTATCGCTTTATTTACTGCTGTGTTTACTTTACTCAAGTCTTCATTTGAAGCTTCGGCGGTAATTTGAATTGTTTCTTTTCCGTCTTTATGGAAAATTTCTGTTTGCGTTTGTTTTTCTGAAATAGTTGCGATGTCTTTTAAAGGAATTGGTCCATTAGTAGGTGATAGTATGTTTGTATTTAAAATATCTTCTTGTTTAGTAATGTTTTCCTTTTTATGTTCTATCATAATAGTAGTTTTTTCATTATTAATTGTAATTTCGCCAATAGGTGACTTCTTCATAAGGAATGCTACTTGTTGCGCAGCTATTTCTGGTGTTAAACCTAGTTGTTCAGCCTTTGTTTGATCAATATGAATTTGCCATTCTTTCTTAGAGTCTTCTAAATTCGTTTTTACTTTAGAAAGATCATCCATGCTTTTTAGTTTTGTTTCGACGATAGTAGCCGCCTCTTTTAAATCCGCTTCGTTAGTAGCTGTTACGTTAAATTGTAAGTTGTTGCCGCCGCCGGAGCTTGAATAACTTGTTTTTATATAATCAAGTTCAGCAGGCTCAAAAGTTTTATTTTCCTTTTTTAACTCTTTAATATATTGATCAATATCAGAACCTTTTTTAAAGACTACAAATATACTAGCAAGGTTATTTTTAGTTGTTTGCCCCCATTGTGCATCTTCTGCGCTAGATCCCATTCGTAGAATAACGTCTGTTACATCTGAATTAGAAAGTAATTTCTTTTCGAAATCGAATGCTTTTTGTTTTTGAGCTTCAGCATTATAATCGGCTGGAAATGTCATGTTAATAGATAACATTGTGTCGTCCTCAGATTTTATGTTTGCTTTCGGTAGTAATATATAGGCTGCAATTGATCCTGCAAATAATAAAAATGCAGTAAGTAGAATAATGAATTTATGAGAAAGAGACCACTTTAACGTAGCAACATATCGTGATGAAGAACTTGGCTTTCGATGCTTTGTTTTTTTGAGTAGTAAAAAAGCCATAAGTGGAACAACTGTTAGTGCAACGATTAAGGATGATAGAATAGAATATACAACTGCTAATACCATAGGTAACATTAATTTTCCGATTGCTCCTGATACGAGGCCGATAGGTAAAAAAACAGCGACGGTTGTTAAAGTAGAAGAAGTAATTGCGACGGCGACTTCTTTCGTTGCATCAAGAATAATATTTTTAGAGAAAGAATCTTTTTGTAAACGGCGGAAAATATTCTCGATGACAACGATACTATCATCGACGAGACGTCCAACCGCAACAGCTAAACCACCAAGGGTTAAAATGTTAAGTGTGATGTTAGATTGATGTAGTAAAAAGAGTGTTAATAAAATAGATAATGGAATACTGACAACAGCGATGAGTGTTGTTCGGAAGTTACGTAAAAAGATTAAGATAATTAGAGTTGCAGCGATTGCTCCAAGTATTACTTCTTTTCCCATGCTAGTAACAGCATTTTCAACTTGTTCATGGGTTGAAGCCAAAAGTTTAATAGAAAATTGATCTTTATATTCCTTATTTATCTCTTTAACTTTTTTATCAATCTCTTTTCCGATGGCAACTGCATTTTTACTCGGTTCTTTCATGATGATTAATCCTGTTCCTTCTTCGCCGTTTATATGTGAGATTGTATCGTAGTGTTGTTTGATTTCGATTTGAGCAATGTCTTGTAATTTCACTTGGGGTGCCACAGTGATGTTTTTAATGTCATTTACATTTTTTATGTCCCCGATGACGCGGAGATTGTATTCTTCTTGATTAACAGTAATTGCCCCAGCTGGAGTAGAAGTTTCTTTTCCTTGTAAAACAGTTAGTACCTGCTGTGATGTTACGTTTTTGTTTTTTAATTGGTTCGGATCAAGTACGATAGATAATTCAGAGGTGGATTTTCCGAAAAACATAACATTAGCAACACCATCAATGTTTTCGAGTTGTGGTACGATTTCTTTTTCAATTTGTTTTTCATCTGCTTTTGAAAACCCGTTTTGTTTCTGGATAGTAATTTGGGCGAGTGGAATCATAGAAGTGTTTAGTTGACTAACTACGGGCTTGGTTACATCTTTAGGTAATTTAATTGTATTGACGGCTTTTTCGACTTCGCGTGCTGCATCTTTCATGTTTGCTTTTGATGTATACGCAATATCGATACGTGATAATCCCTCGTATGTAGAAGAAGTAATGGTGTCGACGTGTTCTAAATTGCGAAATTGTTTTTCGAGAGGATCAGTTACATCTTTTGTCATCGTTTCAGCATCGAGTCCTTGAGATAAGGTTGTGACGGTAATTGCTGGATTGTCGATACTTGGTAAAAATTCCATAGGTAATTTAGAGCCGGAATAAACACCGAGTATGGAAATAAGGAAAATCATGATGATAATGGCAGCTCGGTTTTTTAATGAAAACTTTGTTAACCTATCCATAAAATAATTCCTCCATTGGTTTATTTATAGTTGAGTACGTCCTTTCTTACTATATAACAAAAAATGGATATTTTTCATTAATTAAATGTAAAAAAATTCTAACAATATTCTTAAGTTTATATTTGCATTGGAATTGTTTAATGTGGATGGAATTTTTTCTTACGGCTAAGTTATATCGTTATTCTATAGAAGGATAATTATTATCAACTTTAATATAGAAGAGAATGAAAACCTGGGAAGGTATTGTGAAATGCAATTTGGTTGAATGAAGTGTAGTAGTATACAATCAGAATAACTATTTTTAGTAGGAAGGATAATAGTTCTTTCTATAGAAGAAAGTAGGATAGATAATTTTTTTGTGTTTTTTATAAAAAACACTTGTTATTTAAAAATCATGATGGTATATTAATAAACGTCGCTGATGCGGAAACGCAGAAAACGACAAAAAATAAATTTAAAAACTTAGTTGACATCGAAAAATGAAGATGTTAATATGATGAAGTCGCTTCTGAAGCGGCGGACAAGTTCTTTGAAAACTGAACGAAACAAA
>NZ_JXIS01000094.1:0-46416 GCF_000836715.1 Bacillus sp. L_1B0_5
TTCTAATTGATTATTAAACACTTTTAAGGCCTCGGTTAAATCCTTGTTTTGCATTCGTACAATTGTATGACGAATCAGTACAAATACAAAAGCAATACAATTTCCCGTAATCAATGTAGCTGAAGAAGTTTGTTCTTTCAAAGTAAAGCCAATTAAGACTGCAACTGCAAGATAAGGAAATATGACAAGAAGTTTCTCTCCAAATGTTGGATTGACAATAAAATAATTTCTTTTAGAAGAAGTATTCTTTGGAATTGTAGCAGCAATAGCGATAAATAATAGGAAAACTCTATACAAACACCTTAATAATATAACTGAACGATCTGACAAATCATCTTGTAAGTAAAAATATAAGTAGTCCGTAATAGCCAATCCAGTTAATACTAGGATAAAAATAAACAATTTACTTTTTGCATTGAAAATAGCAGGTCGAAAGATTAGTGTAACTCCAAGTAATAGAAGCAATAAATCTATAATCGGAAAAATAAATGAAAGAAAAACATCTCCAATTGAAAAGAATAAGATATTTGCAGAAGGTTTATTAAATAGGTACCACTCTAATGTAAAAATAGCAGTAACAACAATGCATAAATCACAAAGTAAATACGCTTTCTCCCATTTGTTACATTCCATCATAATTTTATAAAAAAACGCAAAGAGAAAGAAAAATAAGAAAAACAACAAAAATACATCAGAGATACTAAAATTTTGTATTGGTAATTCTACATTAAGTACTTGAAAAGCAGATATGAAATTTCCTATCAGGAAACACCCTATCGCAATAATTATGCAAATCCAGAATACTCCTAACTTAATTTTTCTGGATAATATAGAATACAGTAATGAAATAAATACAGTAGTTTCAACAACTAAAGATGATAGCCGGATATTAAAATCTGATACGAAATAATGATTCGGAAGAACAAATAAAAATATACAGCAAAAGCTTATATAAGCTATTAAAGCCAATATCAATACATAAAATTGCACATATGCATGTTTACGCAATGGACTCACCTTCTTGAGTTTTTTCTATACTTTTATTAAGAAATGTCTTGATAGTGGCACAACTCCTACTAATTAAAATGTGTGCTACCTATTATCCATATTATGACCTTTTTAAAAGATTTTTTTCTACATACAACAGTCTTATTAACTTTTTGTAGATTTTTACAATTTCCAATACTGAGGATTCCAAAAAGGATCAGTTAAAAAATGTAGTTTTTCAAGTATTTGTGCATCGTAAATTTGGATTGTACAACTTATCTACTCTTTAAATATGAGATAAAATCTAATCCTCTATTGAATTATAGTTAGTTGCTAACTGTCACACTTAAAAAGGAATGAAAATATACTATCTTTAACATAGAAATTCGAATTAGTTTTCGAAACCAACTGTAACAATTATAGTTACAACTTAGATTGATGTCAATTTCATCTTTCCTCCTTACTCAAAGAATTATAAATAATCTAGGATTAGGTGAAGCTGATATTGCATCTCTCTAAAAAGAATGTTACTCTAAAAATAGAATTATGAAAGGAATGATGGATGAATAATGATTAACTAATTTATATTTTAAGTTGAATTTTATAACTTCAAACTACAAAATATAGGGTTAGTCTATCCATTTTTAAAATTCAGTTCATACTTTATTTGTCATGATTCAAATGATTAATAAGTACTTATTAAGTATAGACGAAAGACTAATCCTTCCGATTACAATTGGGGGATTTTTTTATTCCCGTTTATGTTAGTTGGAACTTATTAATTGTTAAATGTACCTAACAAATAAAGGAGCGAGAAAAATGAGTACTTCAGACACTATTGTTACACATGTAATGCTCTATATAAGTCGTTAATATCCATCAAACTTATATAGAGCAATTAAAAAATGGATGGATGTTCCGACTTTATACGAAACGTTTCGATATATAAAGGAGGAATTATTATGTCAATGATAAAAGTCCAAGATTTAACTTTTTCATACCCAGGTAGCTTTGATAATATTTTTGAAAGTGTAAACTTCCAAATAGATACGGATTGGAAGCTAGGATTTATCGGTAGAAACGGACGAGGTAAAACGACATTCTTTAATTTATTGTTAGGGAATTATGAGTATGGTGGGAAAATCCTTGCTTCGGTAGAATTCAATTACTTCCCCTACTCTGTTGCAGATAAGAACAAATTCACTCATGAAATCCTTGAAGAAATTTGTCCCCAAGCAGAAGATTGGGAATTTCTGCGTGAGATATCCTATTTAAATGTTGATGCTGAGGTCATATACAGACCATTTAAAACATTATCAAATGGGGAACAAACAAGGTGTTGCTTGCTGCACTGTTTTTAAATGAGGGCCAATTCCTATTAATTGATGAACCAACAAATCATTTAGATACTGATGCACGAAAGATAGTCTCTGATTATCTAAGGAAGAAAAAAGGATTTATTTTAATTTCACATGACAGAATCTTTTTAGATGGGTGCGTTGACCATATCCTATCTATAAATAGAGCAAATATTGAAGTTCAGAGTGGTAACTATTCTTCTTGGAAGTTAAATTTTGATAGACAGCAAGAGCACGAAGAGGCTACAAATGAGCGTCTACAAAAAGACATAGGGAGATTAAAACAGTCTTCCAAGCGTTCAGCAAGTTGGTCTCATGATGTGGAAGCTTCAAAAAATGGAACGAGGAATTCAGGCTCTAAGTTGGATAAGGGGTTTGTAGGTCATAAAGCAGCCAAGATGATGAAAAGAGCAAAAAACCTTGAATCAAGACAACAAAAAGCTATTGAAGAAAAGTCAAAATTACTAAAAAATGTGGAGAAAACTGAGTCCTTAAAATTGGAACAATTACAATTTAAATCAAATGAATTGATTACTTTGGTTGATGTGTCCGTTAAGTACGATAACCAAATTGTGAATGATTCGATTAGCTTCATAGTTGAACAAGGTGACCGAATTGTACTTGATGGAACGAATGGGAGCGGAAAAAGTAGTATCCTAAAACTAATTCTAGGACATCCGATACAGCATACAGGCTTAGTTATTTTAGGTACAGGACTCATCATTTCCTATGTCCAACAAGATACTTCTCATTTAAGGGGATCGCTATCAGACTTTATTGAACAGCACAAGATTGATGAGACCTTATTTAAATCCATCCTACGTAAGATGGACTTTGACCGAATTCAATTTGAGAAAGATATATCTCATTATTCTGGTGGACAAAAGAAAAAACTGCTTATCGCTAAAAGCTTATGTGAAAAAGCTCATATATATATATGGGATGAACCACTAAATTTTATAGATATCTATTCCCGTATGCAAATCGAAGAGCTTATTCAACAATTTAATCCCACAATGGTTATTGTTGAGCATGATAAAGCATTTCAACAAACAGTTGCAACAAAAACTATATCTATGTAGCTCAAAACGAATATTTGAAAATATAATCAGCAAATTGAGTCATTGAATTATAAATACTTTAATGACGTGTTGAAAAAAGCCTAATTTCTCTACAATACATTGAGAAATTAGGCTTTAAATAGTAATAATAGAATTCATATACACTGAATAATTTACACGTTAGGTTTATCTGTTAATGCAGTAACAATCCTGTTCACTAAGTCTTCTGGCATCCATTCATGATTTGTATCATTCGTTTCATTTGGCCCTAAAGAATCAATAAACTTTTTAAACTTTGGAAATAAAACAATAGAAGTGATCCAATGTATCGTATGATTTATGGAGAAGAAATGAAAAACTCCTTGCTTTTCACCCTCCTGTAATATTTCTTTTAACTGTTCAAAATTACCTATGAAATACGGTTTAATCTTTTCTAATCGTGCACTTTCCTTAATAATCTCCTCATATGCCAATGATCCAATTTCAGGGTTCTCTTTTATATGTGTAGTAAAAACCGTTAAATATTCTCTAAGGGCATTGATAGGATCAAATTGATTCTTCTCAAGAAAATTGGGTAGCTCATTAGCAAGACCATATTTCTTAAACACCTCATAATATAGGTTTTCTTTCCCATTAAAATAGTAAGAGGCCATAGCAACATTCACTTTCGCTTCTTTTGCAATTTCTTGTATGCTCGTACCTTCGTAGCCACGCTCTCCAAATTTTTTCTTAGCAGCCTTTAAGATATTTTCCATCGTCTGCTCTCGAGATTTCCCCATTTCACACACCTCAAATAGTATATATTTCACTTCAAAAACCCAATAAGGACTTTGAATAGAGTATCTTTTTAATGAAATTTAATTATATATTTAAAGTGATAACTTAACAACCGATGAGGTTCTGATTACTTTAAACAATATCCCCTTGCGTAGCATCAATAGCTTTCAACTACTTTACGCTCTTTTCTAATTGAGTAAAAGAATAGACAAAAAACATCTAATTTCATCTTAATTTCGTGCGCGAATAAAAACATAATAAGGACCAAAGTTTATTTATTTTATAGATAAACTTTGGTCCTTTCGTTACATTATACAGATTTAAAATAAAGTGAAACTTTAATCAGTGGGGGTTTTGTTCATCCCCCACTGATTATTAGGTGAACCAATCGGGCTGCCCGTTAATGCGGGATAAACTAGTATACTCGTATCTTGATGAGATAATTATCCATCAATCGTCCATCATTTTCTGACTAAATCTGTTTAATCTCGATATAAGGTCCTTTAATGTTTAATTTGTTAATATCATTAGATATATTGCCTACAGTTGATTTTTCATTAAAAGTATAGACCTTTTCACCATTTACAAAGATACCCCAATTTTTATCTTCGTAACTGATACCATAACCAGCATTGCTAGACGTAGCTTTGAGTTGATTTCCATTCATTGAAAGAGATAATTTCCCTTTTCCTTTGTTAAGTTTATCATTCACGCTGTTGATACTATTCATTTGTTCTTCAAGGGCTTTTTGGTTATCAAGAGTAACTTGATGATTTTTCCAGTCTAATTTATAGTGGTTCGTAAAGAATTCATTATATGTATCTTTATTATTTGTTCCCCACCATTTTGAACTTACCCATTCGATATTGTACTGATCTGAAATTCTACGATTTGTTATTTTTAAATCTGATGTAGTTTCTGTTTTATCAGCAGTAATAACCGCTACTACGTTTGGAGAAAAACCATATCCTGTTAAAGCTGGTACTGTATCTTTTGAAACAAAATTATTCGTTCCTTCATTATAACTACGTGATTTCATAAATAGTTGATTACCATAGAAAGTATTGAATGAATCACGATTATAAATTCCCCACTCTGGGAAATTAAATGATTGGAATCCTACTTTCCAATTTAATTTTTTATCTGTGTGAGTCTCTAATACCGTTTTATAATCTACTTGATCATAAGATACACTTTCTTTCCAAGCAAAGCTACCTGTGATACTTGCATCGGCATTTGGCCCTTTATCATTTACTCCTACTTTAACACTTCCACCAAGTGTATACCCTACCTCAGAAGTGACCTTTGCTGAAGTCATTGTATTAACTGGGGCAGCTTTATGGAATTGAGCACTATCACCACTTGTTATTTCTGCTTCAGTATGATAGGCTGATGGCCATTTTAAACCTGCGTTATAGTATCCGCTATTAATTGTATATTTAGCATCTATATTACTACCATCAGTGGTAACAATTGCAATCTTTTTATCTGCGTAAGGATCCTCAATAAAAGAAACTTTTATTGAATTTTTGATATTCTGCTTCATGTCATAAGTAGTTTTAAAACTATTATAGACCTTCCCACCATTTTGAAGATTTTCCACAGTTCCTTTAGAATCTGCAAATGCAGATGTTGCTTGTAAACCAAATGATCCAGACATAATAACGGACACTACCGCAACGCATTTAGCTATTTCTTTTGCTTTTTTCATACAGACAGCCACTCCTTCTTAAACATTTAAAAGATATAAATATATTATTTCTAGTTCACAAAAATAGAGATAGATTCATAGCCATACAATATAGAAATTCATTAACTTTTATGACACTAACTAAAAACACATGTTTCACTAATCTTCCTCTCACTATTATTGATAACTATTATCAACATTATTAAAACATAAAATAACGATTTAAACAACAATTTTAAATACAAATTTAAAATTGTTGTTTGAAAAACTGCAAAAAAATTATAGAATTCTTCATTTCGAGAATTACTATATTTTCAATTACTTATTACAGCCTATATTCAGATACATTATTTCCTTTCCATTCATAATAATCTAAAATTCCTTCATAAATGGCTTCTGCTGCAATTTGTCTGCCATTTTCCGTAGATAATTTACTGTAATCAATACCATTATCTATAAACGCCAGTTCCGTCAACACAGCTGGCATGTCATTTTCTCTTATAACATGAAGGTCTCCATGTTTAACTCCTCTATCTCGTGTTTGAAGTGCCTCTACTAAACGTGTTTGAATTTTTTCCGCTAAAACACGACTTTCTTCCACATGAGGATTTGTTTTTTCGGATTTAGAAGATTTATAGTAATATGTTTCTGTCCCTTTTGCATTACCATTAAAAGCATTTGCATGTACGCTTATAAAGATATCACCCTGATTTTTCTTAGCAAATTTAACACGTTCCTGTAAAGAACTTTTTTGATCATGTCCTGGTCTATTATCAGATTGACGAGTTAATAAAACTGTAAATGGTGTATGCTTTTCAAGTAATTGTTGTAGACGTAAAGAAGTGTCTAGTACAATCTTACTTTCAGGTAATCCCTTTGTGGATTTCCCAGGATCTTCGCCACCATGTCCAGGATCAATAATGATTATTTTGCTTTCTAATGGGTTTTTTGGACGATGTTGCATCATATCTGTTTTTGCAGTAAGTTGAGCAGCTTCAGCACGTGTTATAAATCTATTTGGTTGCCAACCGTTCTCAGTACCATTAGAAATTTTCAAACCGATTAAAATATTGGCATATTTTTCTCCCCAATGGCCTTTTAAATCTTCAAATTTAACCTGCTCGTTATGATTTGGTGTGCTTTGTAGTTTATATGCATTTACTAGCATCGTAGCCATAGCAGCGCGAGTTACTTTTCCGGATGGATTGAAGATTCCATTACCCTCACCTTTAACAATACCAGCTTTTTCAGCAGCAGCAATATACGGAGTAGCCCAGTGGTTTTGTGAATCTGTAAATGATGGTTTTGCATTAGAGTCAATTTGTATACCTAAAACTTTTGTCATAATTTTTGTAGCTGAAGCTCTGTCTAATGAGTCATTTGAACCGAAAGTTCCGTCTGGATAGCCATTCAATACCTGTTTATCAACTAAATAATTAACGGATTTGTCCGCCCATGCAGGAACATCTGGGAACTTATGAATATTTGCAAATGTATTAGATGAGTAGGATAATAAACTTCCAGCAAGAATTCCTGTAGCAATTAATTTGTATTTCAAAATGAACACCTCTATCAAGTTATTACAATTTGGTAAATATATCATTTATAATTAATCTTTAAATAATACGACCTTGAATAAAGAATAGATTAATTCGTTAATATTAATATATAACGGATAACGAATTTAAAATCGAACTATTACTCTAAAAATAATCCTCGGACATACACTTATAGATAGAGATTATTAAATATACTCACCAACATCGTGTAACCAGTATAGTTACTTATACATACGAGTGTCAATTAAAATAACCTTACAATTTTGTAAGATAACCACCTTAATAGTAAACCAAGTAATTATTAAATATTATAAATAGTTACTAGATATAATAAAATAACAATCTTAAATTTTGAACAAAGACTAATTATTTTAATAGGAAAATAACTTATAACCACCGCATTTTCAACAATGCTTTTGAATCCTACTTTACTCTATAATTCTCTGTTATATCCCAACGTGAATGCTCCTATAATATAGGCGATTGCTGCAATGAATACTAGTATTTCCTAAAAAAACATCTCTAGAAGCCACCTAAAGTAGCCTTTATTAATACACTCACACAATCCATCTTTTCACTCCCTTAAGACATCCTCAAATTTTACAAGGACTGAAAAAAGAAGAGGGATACCTTCCCTCTTCACCAAAAAATTAAAAAACACCTTAATTTATATCCCCTGCCTTTTACAATCTCACGTCTATTGATAGCCAGTTTAATTCTTCAATTCTATTTTCATAGATTCATGTATTCTTCTAAAGTCTGCTTTTGTTTATATATATTTTCAGCAATATCTCCTACATAGCGAATATGCCAAGGTTCATAGGCATAACCTGTAATACTTTCCTTTCCCTTAGGATAACGAATGATAAACCCTGCGCGATGCGCGTTTTCTTTCAGCCATTTTCCTTCCTTCGTATTAGCAAAGGATAACTCTAGTTCATTGTTCGCACTTTTAGAAGAAACGTCCATTGTTAACCCTGTTTGATGTTCGCTATGTCCTGGTTTTGCCGAGAAGCGATCCGTATGCTCTTGTCCTTTTCTTTTCACATTGTTTGCATACAGTCGTTGTTGATAGTCATAGGAACGAAATCCCGAAACAGCATTTAACTGAATCCCCTCCTGCTTTGCTAAATCAAATAACTTTTCCAGTGCTTCTGCCGCCTCTTTACGGAGGTGGCTCTTTTCTACCGTTCCACTAAATGAGAATGGTACATTTGGTACAACTAAATCCTCTGGTTTATAGTCTTCGGGTAATCCATATTCCTTATTAACTACAGCCTGTATACTAGCAAAAGAACTTTCATTGTATTTTGATTGCCCTTTTCCTCTACTATCTTTCTCTTTATTTATGGAGTTTTCACGAGATTCATAGTTCGTCTTATCTGGTTCTTTACCAATAGATTGATTGGTGTAAATTATAAAGATACCTAACATCATAATTACACAAATGAAAATCCCTACTAATTTAAGTCTCATTATTCATTTCCTTCCTGCAACTCTTACTATTTCTCGTTCATAATATCTCAACCATATCAAATTCATATTAATTTGAAGTGAACTTTTGTTCTTACCATATTTCTTAATAGAAAGACTGTATATCCTTCTATTTGTTTGACATCATTAAGATGCTCACAAATATAAATAAATTCTATTCCTACATATAGATAAAAAATCTAAAAATTTATATAATAAGATTAGAAGTGTAGCGTATTATTATTGAAGGGTCTTGGTATAATGCTAGGCATTAATGTAAAAAAAACAAATGAAGAGTTAATTATTTCATGGCAATTGGCGGAGATTACAATTCCATTACGTGATGTGATTGAGATTACCGAAGATGCTACCTATGCTGGTGTTGAGGAAGTAGATGTCATACGTATTGGAACAGCTTATGGAACAACAGACCGTATTTTAATTAAAACAGTAAAACAAAATTATGTATTATTTACTACAAATAAATTTGCTATTTTAAATGCCATTCACGCTTAAATATAGGAGTCTTCTTGGCTAAAATGATAAAAATAAGCACATCTTGTTATAAAAACAGATGTGCTTATTTTTTAATTTCTATGCATTTTTACGTTTTAAGAAAATCACTCCACCAACAATTAACAGTAATGCGCCTGCAGCCATAGAGATCCAACTTGTAAGATTAGTACCTGTTTGCGGTAACCATCCAATTTTAGATTGAATTTCTTGCTTAGGTTGTGGTTGTTCTTTTACTTGCTCGTTAGGCTGCTCTGGTGTTGGAGTATTTTTATCTGAATTTGGCTGTTCTGGTTTAGGTTGTTCCGGCTTTACCTCTTTAAATTTCACTGTTTGTCCCTTATCTTCAATTTCAGCGTGGATAGCTACTAATATATTATCTTGATACAGTTCTTCAAACACTACTACTTCTTTACCTTGTAATGCAGAAGCATTAAATGTGAAATCTAGTGTGATAGAACCATTCTTCTCTTTAGCAATAAACTTAGATTCTACTGTTACTTCTTTACCATCAACTAATAATGGCTTGTTTGTTGCTTTATCCATTAGTTTACCTTTTACAACATACTCTTTACCCACGATTAAGTCTTTGTATTCCACTTTATCTTGGATTGTTACAGATTTAGAAGCGTCTAACTCTTTAGAACCATCAGCTTTGTTTATAGCTGTCGTTTTAATAGAAGGTTCTACAAATCGAACTGTTTGACCTACATCGTTAATGTCAGCATGCATTGTAATTACTTGCCCTTCATGTAATAAGTCTTCAAACACGACTACTTCTCTTCCTTGCTGTTCAGCACCAACAAAAGTAAAGTCTAATGTTACAAAACCGTTCTTTTCTTTTGCAGTAAACTTCGTTTCAGCTGTTACTTCTTTTCCATCAATTAATAATGGTTTGTTAATAGCTTTGTTCATTAGTTTACCTTTTACAGTGTACTCTTTACCTACAACTAAGTTAGTATACTCCACTTTGTCTTGAATAGTGATAGAATCCTTTGAATGAATCTCTTTTCCACCATCAGCTTTGTTTGTTGCTGTCGTTTTTACTGATGGCTTAACGAACTTAACTGTTTGACCTTTATCATTGATATCAGCATGTGTTGTAACAGTTTTTCCTTCTTTCAATAACTCTTCGAATACTACTACCTCTTTTTCTTCTAAACCAGTTGCATCAAATGTGAAGTCTAATGTAATAGAGCCATTTGCTTCTTTTGGTGTAAACTTCGTTTCAGCTGTTACTTCTTTACCATTTACAACTAATGGTTTATTAGTCTCTTTATTCATTAATTTACCTTTTAAAGTGTATTCTTTACCTACTTGTAGGTCTTTGTATTCCACTTTATCTTGGATTGTTACAGACTTAGACGTGTGCATTTCTTTTGTGCCATCTGTTTTATCAGTAGCTGTTGTTTTTATTGAAGGAATCTTTTCATCTTTGACAATGTGTTTAATGATTTGACCATTCTCTTTAATTTCAAAAGAGAACGTTTCTTCATTTAATACATAACCTTTTGGTGCAACAGTTTCTTTATATGTGTATTTTCCAAATGGTAATTTTTCAAATTTAGCGATTCCTTTATCGTCTGTTTTTCCTTTTACTACTTCTTTTCCTGTTTCGTTATAAATCGTAAATTCTGCATTTGGAAGCTTGTTATTTCCATCAGCTACATCTACCTTTGTAATTTCTAGATCACCTTTGATAAGATGATTAACTGCCAATAACTCAATAATCTTCCCATGTTCCTTTATTTCGAACATAATTGGTTCTTTAACAAGAACGTAACCATGTGGAGAAGCCTTTTCTACAAATGAATATTTACCATACGCTAAATCTTTGACGTTAATCTCGCCATTTTTATCTGTCTTATATTCCCCAACTACTTTTCCACTTTCATCTTTCAATTCAAATACTGCACCTTCTAATTTTTTGCTAATATCTTCATTATCTACTTTTAGTAATTTTACACTACCTTTCACTTCGGTATTTTCCACTGTAAAAGTAAGTGTTTTATTGTGCTCTTTAATTTCAAAAGGATACTTTGTTTTATTTCCAATATATCCATTAGGTGTTTTTGTCTCTAAGAAATAATACTTACCATACGTAAGACCTTCAACGTTTGCAATTCCATTTTCTTTTGTTACTACTTTTTGCACTTCTTTTCCATCTTCAGTAAAGACTGTGAATTCAACATTTGGTAAAACCTTTCCTGAATCACTGAGCTTTTTAATTTCGATGTTACCTTTTACTTTGTTATTTACTATTTGGACAGCTCCTGTTTCTCCTGTCTTAACTTCAATAGTTTGTGGTTTATCATCTGAAACATAGCCTGTTGGTGCTTTAATTTCTTTTAATGTGTAAGTACCAATTGGTAAGTTGTTTAATTCTGCCATACCATCAGCACCAGTCGTAATTTTTCCAACTGATTCATTATTTGCATTAAAGACCTCAAATACTGCACCAGCTAAAACTTCTCCACTTTCTCCAACCTTTTTAATTTTTAAAGAACCAGCTGCTTCCCAATTTACTGCAAGATCACTACTAAGCTTTTCTTCATTTCTTTCTAATAATACTGTAGCGTTCTGAACAGTATCCGTACCACGGTAAGCAATTGCTTGAACTTTAGTTAAATTAGCAGCTACACTTAAATTAAATTCACCCGTTTTTGTATTCTTAGGAATTTGGATACGAAATTTTTCTCCAACTGAAAGCTGATCTTTCACTTCTCCATTTTCACTAACAATTCTAACTCCATTAGGTGCATTTTTCGCTACTACCTTATAAGAACCACTCTTAGCATTTGTTTGTACTGAATATAGATTTGTTTCGAAGAATTCACCCTTTAATTCTGCTTTTTGCTTTTCAGCAGGAATCACATTCATAAAAACATCTTGAGTCTCTTCACTATTGTTAGCATTACTAATAATAGCCTTAGCTGCTTTTTCAACATTTTTATTCTCATGTTTTAATTCATTTACATCGAGTTGACCTAATGCATTCCAAACCGCAAGTTGCGTTGCATAATGCGCTTCATTTTTATTAGCTACTCCCAGCTGTTCAGCACTTTTTTGTGGGAAACCATTTAATAAGACTCTATATACTACATTATCTGTTTTCCCCATTTCAGGAAGATCTTCACCATTTGGTGATTTTAATCCAAGAGTTAAGCAATAAGCAATTTGACCACTTGAATTTTTAATCATTTCAGTGCGAATGTACTTACCTAGACTATTACTATAACTCCAGTCCATTGAATATTTCTCATGCGTCATAACCTCTGCACTAGCCCTAGGTAAAAATACATTAAGGAATAATGCCAGTACTGATAATAATGTAAAAACTCTTATAATGACTCTCTTACCCAATTTTGTAACCTCCCTAGAATAAATTAATCCGAGTATATATCGCAATATCTAAAACATTCACGATCGACCCGATTATCATTATAAAACAATAAATTACAAATATTAAATAATTTTAATGAAATAGTCAAAAAATTTACACATTTTATTATTTATCAAGTTTTTTAACGAATTTACTATATACAAATTCTAAAACACGCCTACAAGTTAAAAGACAAATATGTATGTTAAATATATAAATAGCAATTCCTTCACTTCAGTTATTAAGCTTTCCCACTATTAAAAATAGCCTTTTCATTTTCTGGTTAATCCGAGTAATTTATACACCTCTTTTAATCTATTAATTCTCTATTACGCTCCTTCATTGAGATATAAGGGTGACTCCTCATTTTAAGAATAAAGTAAAACTTTATTCAGCTCGATCCCCATCTAACTTCTTTACTTTCATTGAATTTTTGGGCGTGAGTCTTACTGCCCACAAATAGCGGGATACATTATGCAACATTGCATTTGATAATCATTTTCAATGTAACTATAATGATTACAGGGTTACTGTTAATCCAATATTCTACATGGAGGTTTTATTATGTTTAAAAAAATTATTGTATCTTCTATGGCGCTTACTATGTTCGGTGGAGCTGCAACTATGCTAGAGGTACCTACTGCTCAAGCAGCTTCTTATAACTCAACATCATCCTCTTACTTTGATGTTACTCCTGAAGAGGCCGTGGCTTTCTATCAATCTCAAGACTATAAAAAATTAAAAGTATTTTTGGATGACTTTGAAGCTAGAAACCCTTATACTCCTGGTGGAGGCTACGCTCAAGGTAGTGTACGTATGCAAAAATTCAACGATGCTCTTAGAGATGCCAAATTAACAAATGTCTACCAAGAATTTATTAGAATCTCATACTACAATCATTATCCAGAACCAAAATAATAACAACGGATAAAGTGAAACTTTAATCAGTGGGGGTTTTGTTCATCCCCACTGATTATTAGTTGAACCAATCGGGCGTTTACTGGCAGTTGATGCGGGATTAAATGTTTATTATTTCTATAACTTAGCCTAATTTTAAATGTATAATCTAAAAATAATTACTAAAAACCACTCATATAAGGGTGGTTTTTCTATTTCCCCATATCATTTAGCGGAATGTTACATCATCTTTATTTTGATATCTTTTATAGTAGACATTCTCTCGTTGACACAATCTAGTAGGTTAGCAATGGAAATATCAAAATGTATTTATAATTGTTTTCTGTTTAATAGCAAAAAACGAACACCCTCTCACAATTAGATAAGGTGCTCGTTTTCATTTTTATCGGTAATTCTCAATTCACTTTAGCTTCTTTCCAATAAGTAAAGATTAAATTAACTTAAAAACAAAGCGTTTTAAATTTAATTCATAGATCTTACTGAAACTTGGAATTGCCCCTTAGAACCATCATCATTTGAAACGTAAATTTTATATGTTCCATTCGGTAATGGAGATAAAGCATTCCGTACATTTGTAACATTAATTTGTTGTTCTCCAGGTTTTATATAACCACCAACAATTAGCTCTGTATTTGGACCTTTTACACTATATCCCATTGTATTTTGACCATTATTTTTCATAGAGAAGCTTAAGTCAGTACTCCCATCATATACGAAAGAAGTTTCAGCCTCGCCACTATAATCCATTGTTTGGGTTAATAATAAGTCTGCAGAAACATGTTCAACTACATCAATTGGATCATTCGTTTTGTGTACTTCTTCAGCATAAGTATTATTCCCTAACACACCAAGTGTTAATGCTGAAACTACTCCACAACTAAGCACTAGTTTATTTAACTTCATTTTAAGTTCCCCCTTGATGTTTGTATTCTATTACCATCATACATCCTTTTCCAAGTGCGTTTTTATGTAATAATTCATATCTATAAACCTATATATCTTAACTTCTCATCTTAATAGTTATTAAGAAACCCACATAGATAAAGCTACAATATTACGCTTCATAAAAAACATGTAAATTTTAAAGTCTTTTTCTAACAAAGTTTTATACGAGTAAGTACTAAAATACTCACATAAATAGCATTTCTATTTCAGATAAAATGTACTAATAAAATTTTTCTAAAATTTCACTTTGTAATTTGATATATTCCATGTTAATATAACGAAGGCTACAAAACAGGAGTCACCACGCATATCATTTTCACAGAATATTCATACTTAAAAAACCTTATTTTATCAGTAACTCAATCCAAATTTTACCTATACAAAAGTTAGTTTATAATTTCATATGTACATAAATTTAAATAGATTTTTTCTATTTTCCTTATCAATTTTAATACGAGTAATATAACAGCATGTTTTTCAAGTACCCTTCCTTTTTTAGATAAAAAGTCTACTAATACTAAACATCTATGTCCAACTCATACATAATTCTACTTACAAACTATCGGAGATGCAAAACTATGGGAATTTCTACTCTTTTATTAAATACCTTTATTATAATAATTTGTATCCTTAGCTATCACGTATTTTGGCTAGAGTTTAAAGAAAAAACAACATGTAATAATATGTTATTTTCTATCCTTTCCTCCATTGCTATTATTTTTTGTATGACTTTTCCTTTTCATTTACATGTGGGATTTATTTATGATTTACGTTTTATTCCTATAATATTAGTTTTTCTATATGGAAATACAAAAAACATTGTTTTTATAGGAATTTTATATCTTTCTTATCGGTTTTACTTAGGCGGAAATGGCGTTCTTCCATCATTTATTATCTTCACTATTATTTTTGGTATAACAATGCTCTTTCGTTACTTATTACCTATGTATGTTAAAGAAAAAAAAGTATTATTAAGCTTATTCCTTATTTTAGTATGTACAACTTCCCTTTCTATTTGCGGTATTGTAACTCAAATAAATACAGGAGGGAAAATAGACTCTACTCTCATAGAATTTTTATTAAATTACATAATCATTAATATTTTCACAGTATTATTATCAGTTTATTTAATAGAGGGAATGATCGAGAAATATAAAATGAAAGAAAAGCTACAACGGGCTGAAAAATTTTATATAGCTAGCGAACTAGCAGCGTCAATTGCACACGAAATCCACAATCCACTAACCACAGTACATGGATTCACTCAATTATTAAATGAAAAACATGCCTCAAAGCTATCTCAGGATCAATACTTAGAAATCATGTTAATTGAAATGCAGCAAATACAATCTACTATTAATAACTATTTATCTTTAACCAAACCACAGAACACCCTAAAAGAGAAAATAGATATTAATCACATTTTAAATCAGGTGAAAGATACTATTTCGCCACTCGCTCTATCATACAAAGTTGAAATCAAACAAAATAGTACAGATTCCTTTTATATAAACGGGGACCCCGAAAAATTCAAACTCTGTCTAAACAACATCATCCAAAACGGAATTGAGGCTATGAAAAATGGTGGATTATTACAAATAAATATACAAAAAGTAAAAGGAAATATCATAATTGATATTATTGATTCAGGAATTGGGATGTCATCTCAACAAATAAAACGAATTGCTTTGCCATTCTATTCAACAACAGAAAAAGGAACTGGACTTGGTACTATGATTGCTTATAGTATTATTAAAGAATTAAACGGAGATATAGAGATAGAGAGTAACTTAGGTAAAGGGACACGCTTTTCTATTAGTATCCCTTACTAATGCGATAAAAATTTTCTGTTTAGTTAATTACATAAATGAATTTTAAGAATCCCGCTAGCGCTAGCTTACTTATTAATTATCTTAAATTCATGTGTGTTAATTAAAAATAATAAGGATCAGGGCTTATCTATTGTTACAGATATACTCTGATCCTTTAGTTTAATTCAATTAAAAACACTTAATATTTATAACTTTTCTTACATCGTGATGAAATACTAGTTCATCGACTTTATCTCATTTACTGATTAGATTTGTTTAATGTAAATATAACATCTCTCGACACTTAATTTGTTATTATCATTATAGACATTTCCTACAGTTGTTTTTCCATTAAAGTACAGACCTTGTGCCATTCATTGAAAAAGACAACTCCCTTTTTACTACTTCACTTCCACCGTATAATTCCCTGTCCCCCCGCCATACTGATACACATGTAAATAATACTTCCCTGGATACGTGTAGTAACTACCTACTAGTTTATTCCCTTGCTGCTGAGCATACGTAACATAATTATTTAAATCTGCTTCAGAATAAAGTACCCAGTTCATTCCGATATTATTTTCATTCGTTACGTTAATTTGAAGGTTTTTAGCAGTCTCCACATTAATTTCAAAGAAATCACTTGTATCGCCATTTCCTAAACTAGCACGTAAGACTTGATTTAACTGCAGTTTGTTTGCTGTTTGGAATGAGTTATTCGGTTCTTTTTCTACACTGTTATCTTCTTTCTTTTGAACAGTTACAGTCGCTGTAGCAGTATTAGTTGCTCCTTTATCGTCTGTTACCGTTAATTTCGCCGTATACGTTCCTTCTTTTATATATACGTGAGTTGGATTTTGCTCATTACTTACAGTACCGTCTCCAAACTCCCATTTATATGAAATAATTTTCCCGTCTTCATCTTTTGATCCGTCGCTTTTAAATGAAATTGCTTCATTTACATTTCCACTATACGGACCGTTTATAACCGCAACTGGCGCTTTATTCTCTGCACCTTCTTCTGTATTAATACCGTGGAACACAACATCATATTCAAATTGTCCTGATGCATTCACGCGATAATTTACGAAGTATGCTGTTACTGTTTTATAACCTGTCCATTCTTTTGCACTTAAACGTTTTAACGTATCATTAACGTTTTGTGTAATTGTTTTCCAGTCTTCATATTCTCCTTTTGCTGCAGTTCCTGTATATGTTCCTTGTAGTGTGAATGTATTAAAGAACTGTGATTTATTTTTCTTCACTGATACATTTTTCAATTTTGCTTCCGCCGTTATTTCTGCCGCAATATCTGAAACTGGTTTCGGTGCATGATTTGCTAAATAATCGTCTGATACTAATGGCACGTTATATTTCTCACGATTATCAACTAGCATTTGCATATAGTCTTGATATTCTTTATTTAAATTCGCATCTTTACTTAATGTAGAGCGATATGCATCATATGCTGTTACATCATTTTTCCTAATAAGATCATGTATTTTATCAAACATATCATATCTCTTATTGTACATATAAGATTGTAAAGCAAAGGAATAATTATAGAAATCCCACGTTCCATACTTTGCATTTAACGTTCGCTCTGCCGTATAACGCTCTGCTGGATTTGAAGATAATCCTCCTATAATACTCTTTCTCGGTACAACATTATCCGTTCTCGTTGCCCCTGCAAAAAATTCAGCATTCCCTTCTTCAAACCAAGATAATCTTTCATTTTCATATATTTTTCCTTGTCCCCATAACCCTGGTACTTCATATCTACCTTGTAAATAATGTGTGAACTCGTGTCGGAATAATTCTTCTAAACTATAAATACTTTCTTCTGGCGTACGCTCATAAGTAAAGAACGTACCTATTCCTTCTATATAAAGACCACCGTTATTCGTTTCATATCCGTACAATTGACGATTAAATTGATATTCTGCTGGGCTATTATAAATAACCATCGTTAATACATCATCAGGATTTCCTTTTTCTAAAGGTTGATCACTTTCAACCGTACGATGGAATTGTGCCTTCACTTCTTTTGCCGCCCAATATAAACGTTTTACTTTTTCTTCTGTCACTTTATCTCCAGCTTTTAAAACAATTGCCCCATCATCAAACGTATACGTTTTTGGCAAATATTTTTTCTTTCCATCTTCTCTTATTTGATCTAAATTCACCACTTTACCATTTGCATCTTTTCCGCCATAATTCGTTGCGATTTGCTCAGCAGCTACGAAATATTGCTCCCCTAAATACGGATAAATTTTCATCGCATCTGTTACAACTTGTAACCCTTTCGTTCCTGTACTATGGAACGTACCGAGTCTACCTGTATAATAAATGCCATTATTAATAAGCCAACCGTTTTTTGCTGTAATCGTTCCCATTAATGCAAAACGACTTAATTCATTAATATAACTATCTATTTTCTGATACCATACTGTATCTTTCGGTGCTTTCCTCGTATCGTACAAATACGATTGAATGTCGTAGTCAACACCTTGCATAATATCGTAAATAGCATTTCCAGCTGAAAGATTATCTACTAATGTAGAAAAATTATCATTATATTGTTTAAAAATTTTTGCAGCTGATGTTATCGTTTCCACATCACTCGAAGCGTTTCCTATTAACTTTCCGTATGATGATACCACTCTATTTTGCTCTAATGTACCCAGCTTGAAATTTGAATTGTTAGCCATCGCTTTTAATGCAGGTAAGCATTTATCATGATAACTTCGTTCATTTAATTTACTAAGTTCCGAATTATAAAATCCTAAATAAAATCCTGAACGTAATACCTCTACTAATGTCTCAATCCCTTTTGAATCATCCTTCGTATAGGCTTGTCCTTGCTGCTTCAATTTATCAATAATCGCCTGCATTCTACTATCATTTTGATAGAATGCTAGACTGTCTGTATTAAACTGAAATAACCCCGTAATCTGCTCCCAATCAATTGTTACAAGTAAATCTACTAACTGCTGATTGCTTAATTGATTTAACTCAGCAATTGTATAAGTTTTCGCTACAGCTAATTGCTTACTTTCCTTTTTTACCTCAGGCGGTCTTTGTGATAAATCGGCAAATTGTAGCCTTTTCTCAAAAGACTTGCTTTCGAGCACTTTCGATGAATGAGCTAATTCTTGTACTGGTAGTTGTACACCGACTGGCTCCATTTTGAGCACATTTCGATAAGAAACTTGCTCTCCCTTAGTATCTTCTGCCAAACTTACCCCTTGAAAACTCCCTAACATTAAACTAGCAAAACTTACCCCTACTAACATTTTTTTTAAATAGCCTTTCATACTCTCCCCTACCTTACATTTTCAGTGTCCCGCTCCATTATTTTACTATTTTTACTTTTTGTCCTGTATTGAGAAAAAATAAGGTAACGTTCACACATGTATCCATTCCATGTAAAATTAACGCTTGACTTTCCGTGCATTTTATATCAAAAAAAGATAGATAATAGCAAAATTCCTGCTACATCTATCCTCGTTTTCAACACTATGATTTTAACTTTATAAACGTAACTTCCGGTAATGTTTGCATATACTGAATAAACTCATTCTTTTCTTCTGACGATATATTTTTCAGTTGCATCCCTACCTTATAAACAGTTTCTGTACCTTGCTGTGAAGCTTCTACTTCATATGAAAGTATTGGAATACCTTTCACCTGTAGTGTTTCTAATATTTGTTGTACTGCTTCATGTTTATTTACAAACATTTGCACTGTTATATTTTGTGGAAATAAAAATTGCACTTTAAAAATACGACTTACAATTTCTAAACCAATTAAAACGAGAATCGTCGCTCCAATCCCTACTACATACATGCCAGCCCCAATTGCTAATCCAATTCCTGCTGTGGCCCATAAACCAGCCGCTGTCGTTAATCCTTTCACCGCCTGCTTTTGAATAATAATTGTGCCTGCACCTAAAAAGCCAACTCCACTAACGACTTGTGCTGCAATACGACTTGGGTCTAGAGACATATGCTCTTCAAACACAATATCTGAAAAGGCATATTTCGAAACAACCATTATTAACGCACTTCCTACCGCTACGAGGAAATGAGTCTTTAATCCAGCTTCTTTCGATCGAATTTCTCTTTCAATACCAATCATTGCTCCTAACAAGCCAGCAACACCGATTCGTATAATAAAATCAAAATCTACACTCACGGGCACTTCCCCCTTTCATTCATTATAGATAGATAAAACAAAAATTATCACAAACATCCATTTATCGATACGAAAGAATACCACTAAAACAAACTTAATACTCCGACCGTTTTATGTTAATATTTTAAATATTAACATAAAATAAATAACTTCTAATTTTAAACCTCCACTAATTTTCTAAAAAAACAAAGGTGAATTACATGAAATTAGGTTGAGAAAGTTTAGAAAACGCTTTCATTTTGTGTCATAATTTTTTTATAAAAACTACATAACTAAAGGAGCTTACTAACAATGAACGTCTCGTTACTTACACCTACTACTGATTTACAAGAAGAATACTTAGATTTCTATAACGAATGGAAAGATAGCGGTGAAACAATGATCCCGTGGGTTATCACAAAAAATCCTGCCAACTTCCCAGCTATGGTTCAAGAACTTCTCGATGCGCATAACGGAATAAATATCCCTGAAACTTGGGTACCAGATTCTACATATTGGCTCGTTACAGATAATAATAGAATTGTCGGAGCTGTTAATATACGTCATCGTTTAACTGAACATCTATTTAACGCTGGCGGTCATATTGGTTATGGCATTCGCCCTTCTGAAAGAAGAAAAGGTTATGCTACGAAATTACTAGCATTATCATTAGAAAAAACGAAGGAATTAAACATCACGAAAGTACTTGTCGTTTGCGACGCAGTGAATACCGCTTCTGAAAAAACAATTTTACATAACGGCGGGATTCGTGATGATGATTTCACTGAGGAAGATGGGAATATAGTAAGAAGATATTGGATTGAGCTATGAATGATCAAAAAGAAGCGAGAAAGTGATTATACACTTTCTCGCTTCTTTTACACTGTTTCTATTTCAAACTGCACTGTAATACCACTTGGATCTACTACCGCAAACCCATTTGTAGTTTCATTTATTTCATGTTGTTTTTCTATTAATCTTTCTTTCACTTCATCTAATGCTTCTTTATGCGGTAGTACAATCGCATATACCTTTAGTCCAGTTGCATGTACTGGTGGGTGTGGATTGTTTACTCCGTTCCACGTATTTGCACCAATATGGTGATGATATCCCCCTGCTGAAATAAATAAGCAATCCTCTTCACGCTGTTGTACTTCAAAACCTACTGTTTCCACATAAAATTCATGTAATTTCTCTACATCAGCTATTCGTAAATGTACGTGCCCAACGACAGTATTAGCAGGCAAACCAGCAAACTCATAATCAACGAGTGTTGCCAATTCTTTTAAATCAAGTGGTGTACTTCCTCCTGGCCCTTCTCCCCATTGATCGCGCGGACGGTCTGCATAAATTTCAATACCATTCCCCTCTAAATCTTGCAAATAAAAAGCTTCGCTATATGTATGATCACTTGCACTATTAAACCTTGAAATTGGTAAAATTTCATTTGAATATGTATAACGCCCTTCTTGCTCAGCCGGGCTGTCAATTACATTCTTATTACGAAGAACCCCAAATAGCGTAGAAGCAAAAGCTTCACGAGTCGGAACTAAAAAGGCTACATGATATATACCAGTCGTACGCGGTTCTTGCAGTACCCCGTCCTCTAACTTTTCAAGAACAAGTAACGCGTTCTTTCCACCTTTTCCAGATAAATATGCTTTATTTCCCTCTTGCTTAATTACCTCTAAGCCTACAACATTTTCATAAAAAGCAATTTGACGCTCTAAATCTTTCACTTTAAATTCAACATGACCAATACGTGTTTTCGGATGAATTTGTACCATGAATAACTTCCTCTCTAGTTTCCTTTAATTTTTTATATCAGTTGATAGGCGATAACTCCATTCAACGAATACACCTTAATTTTGTTTTTTCGTAGCATCAACTTTTAGCCATTTTTTCGATATATCACTTAATGTGCCATCTTGCTCTAATTCTTTCAACGCTTTATTTATATCTTCTAACTTTTCACTCTTTTTTGCAAATGGAAATGCAATCTCTCCCCATTCAAGTGGACCAAATCCTATTTTGACGTTGTCCAATTTCGCCTTTGTTATAGTTGTTTCTACTTGAACTTTATCATTATAATAGGCATCGACGCGTCCAAGTCCTACTTCATTCAATTCCGCTGTCGGATCCTCTGAGAACGTTTTAATTGTAAAAGCATTATTTTTATTTAATGCTTTTAATTCTTGCTCTCCAGCTGTACCAAGCCCGACACCTACAGTCTTACCTTTTAAATCTTCTAGCGATTTAATGGTATGATTATCTTTCTTCACCGCGAATACAGAACCAGAATACACGTACGGAATTGAAAAATCATATTTCTTTTTTCTTTCCGGAGAAACTGATAGTTCATTTGCAATTGTATCAATTCGTCCTGAATCTAATAAGCCAAATAATCCCTCAAAATCAGAAACATTCCATTCTACTTTATACCCAGCCTTTTTAGCAGCCGCTTCAATAATTTCAGCATCAAAGCCTTTTACTTTCTCACCTTCTTTAAAAATAAATGGACTACGACCTGCAGATGTCCCAACTTTTACTACTTTTTCATTTGTTGTTTCGCTTGCTGTATTTGAACCACAAGCTGATAAAACTCCAACTGATACTGTTAATGCTAATGTTAGTAATAATGATGATTTCCTCACAATTCTTCCTCCTAAATAACGAAATGATTGCCTTCTTCTGAAGCATTCAATTGTCGTAAAAACTTTTTCGTACGTTCATTTTGTGGGTTTCGGAAAATTTCTTCTGGTGTTCCCTGCTCTACAATAATGCCATCAGCCATAAATATAACGCGATCCGCCACCTCTTTTGCAAAATTCATTTCATGTGTAACAACAACCATCGTTATGTGCTGTCTTGCCAAGTCTTTAATAACTTGCAATACCTCATTCACCAATTCTGGATCAAGTGCGGAAGTCGGTTCATCAAACAATAATACTGCGGGATTTAAAGCCATTGCCCTAGCAATACCTATCCTTTGCTGTTGCCCTCCTGATAACATTGTTGGATAAAAATCTTCTTTATCAGCTAAGCCTACTTGTTTTAATATTTTTCTCGATATTCCCTTTGCCTCTTCTTCACTTTTTTTCTGTACAACCGTTAATGCCGTTGTAATATTTTGCAATGCTGTTTTATTTTTAAATAAATTATAATTTTGAAAAACCATTGCCGTTTTTTGACGCAATTGTATTATTTCTTTTTTATAAAGTCTCTTCGCATAAATCTCTAAATCTTCAATTCTAATACTGCCATCATTCGGTTGTTCTAATAAGTTTAAACACCTTAATAATGTCGATTTACCCGAACCAGAAGGTCCAATAATGACTACTACTTCTCCCTTATTTACAGTAAGTGAAATTCCTTTTAGTACTTCATTATGTTTGTAAGACTTATACAAATCTCTTATCTCAATCATATATATCACCTCATTTCTGTTACAAATATGGTGCATCCAGTTTCTTTTCTAACTTTTTCTGTCCCCAGCTAATTACGATTGTAATAATCCAATATACTATCGCTACCGCTAAATAACTTTCCATATAACGATATGATTGTGCCGCTAGCATTTTCGCTTGTGCTAAAATTTCAGCCACCCCAAGTGCAAAAGATAACGAAGATTCTTTTAACAATCCAACAAAATTATTTCCAAGTGACGGTACTGCGACACGAATAGCTTGCGGAAAAATAATTTGTCGCATCGCTTGCGCCTTTGTCATTCCAACTGATAAACAGGCATCCATTTGCCCTGATTCCACAGCATTTAATGAACCTCGAATAATCTCTGATAAATAAGCAGCATTATTTAAACTTAGGCCAATTAAAGTTGCTTGCATAGCTGTAAGCACTGTAAATGTTGGAAAGATTTGTGGTAATCCGAAATATAAAACAAACAATTGAACTAATAACGGGGTTCCTCTAAAGAAAGAGATATACACTCTTGCAATTGAATATAAATATTTCGTTTTATTTTTCGTTATGATCGCCAAGCCGATCCCTATAACGAAGGAAATAATCATTGAAACTACAGTAATCCCTAAAGTTATGTATACATATTTAAATAATTGCGGAAAACTTTCTAAAAAATACGTTACATCAAACTTCACTCTATCCCCCCTCTCTAAACAAAAAACTCTTCTTACGCATATAAGAAGAGTTAAATGTGAATCCATTTCTCCTCATCTTTCAAACGCCTATTGCGTTCGCTGGAGTTAGCACAGTACTTTGATACAGCCTGTTGCTGAGATTTCATCGGGCCAGTCCCTCCATCTCTCTTGATAAGAAAACCAATAAATTTTTCCATTTATTTAGTTGTTATTATGAAGAATACACCCCATTACTAATAATGTCAATAAGAAAACTATGAATTAAATTTAATGCTTTTTTTAGACTGTCTTACTCCTATTAAATTTCCTCCTGTTCATTATATCTTGAGGTGTAATATTGATTGCACAAAAAAGCCATTAATTCTATCAAACTTAGAAATAATGGCTTTTTTATAAAGGTATTATACTTATCTCATTTTATGTACTTCAGCAACTAGCTTTCCACCCTGAATGCCCATATAAAGCTTCACAGGTGCATCATTCGTATTTTCAAATACTAAATCTAAATATGGATATGCAATTGTAGCATCTCTTCCTTGTGGAACATAACCTACCGTTTTAGAATGTGTAGTTCTCTCCACCATTTTCAGGCCAGCTTGATCTGCTGCATTGTATAAAGTTGAAGATGTTTGACAAACACCACCGCCATATCCATCTACTAATTTACCATCAACTATTTCTTTCCCTAATTGATATCCTTTATCTGGTGTTGTATCACCGATTAATGAATTAAAAGAGAAACGGTCTCCTTTTGCTAACACAACTCCATTTATGCTCGCTGCTGACAAACGAATATTCTCAATACGGCCACCTGTTGAACCACCTAAGTTCGTTTCATATCTACCAATTACCGCACCATTTCCTTGCGCATCACTTAATGTTGCGACTGGTTTTTTCTCCACGATCGGCAACTGATACGTAGCATCCCACATACCAACATTTAACAATTTATCTACTAATTCTTTTTCCATTAATTCATAAGAAGGTTTTCCTTCTTGCCAACTTCCATCAGGTGCTATACGTGAAGGAACCATTTTTTTGTCGACGCTTTTTCCAACCTCACCAACAACCTTTGTTACAGACTTTTTAAATTTCGCTTCATCTTCGAAATAGCCTAAACCAGATAAATCTAATTTTTTCACTTCAGTACCAGTTCGGCCATCAACTAAACTAATAGTATCCTGCACTTCTGCTTTAGCCTCTACAGTGTGCCCACCAATATCACTTACCAATGCAACATCACTTACTTTTGCACCACAGCCACTCACTACAGCTACACATAACACCCCAACTAATATACCCTTTACTTTACGGAACAATATACTCTCTCCCTTTCCCCAACATCACTATTATGTATTTATTTCATTTTTATGTATGTTTTGTTACAATCATTTTACAATATGTTTATAAAATGTTACAAGTTATTTTTCACTCTATATAAATTACTCTTTTCTTTTATAAATGTCTATACATATTTACATAAAAGTTTGAGTTTGATAGAATTGTAACTTTTATGTAAACTCTCCCCTTTATCCAGTATATACCATTAAGCAAAAGAAATTCAAATCAAAAACCTTCAAGCTATTTTTTATAAAGTGAAACTTTAATTAGTGGGGGTCTTACTGCCCGTTAATGCGGGATAAAGAGAAATCTCATCAACATAAATAGGTATTTGCCGTGCCACCGCTCCGCTTTTGCACATACATTATGGTGAATTCAACCTATTTTAAAGAAATGGAGGATGTTATTATGTATCCCTACAATCCATATGATCCATATAATCAATATGCATACCAACAACCACAGTATGACTTACAAGCACAATATCAATCTTATATAGATCAAGCAGAGCAAACGAATCCATATGACCAAAATAGACAATTCCAACTTCCAATCTCTTTTCCTGGCACTGGAAATCGTCAATTAGAAAGACGCGTAAATGAGCTTGAACAAAGAGTACGTCAACTAGAAAATACAGTTGAGCGCCATACACGTAGACTAAACCGCTTAAACCAACGTTTACGTACGGTAGAAAACAGACTAAACATTCCATTCGCAGCATTAGAAGACGGATTTTAATCAGAAAAATAAAATTTATATAAGGAAGGGGCTCCCCCTTTCTTATATAAATTGACGAAAGTTTTTTCCATCTCTATACTGATAAGAGTTAATGAAATGAAACAAGGTGATAAATATGGATTTTGAAATAAATTATCTTTCCTTTTATGTTGTACAAGTAGAAGGAAAAGGTGAAGCAGTTGATAAACGCTACAAACATTTTCAAACTTTAGACGCTGAAGAATATGAAGATAGCTCCTTAAAAGAATTTTTGAATGGTGAGTTATTAAAAATATCGAAGCGAAAAGTAGAACGTCATGCAAAAACAGAACAAGCCCCAACAAAAATTGGTCGCTTTATTGTAGAGGAGGGGCACGAACTTGATTCAAACCCTCATTACAACCTTTTTAATCGTATTCGCTTTGCAGAAACAAAGGACAACTTTAAAGATATGAGCGAACCTCTCGTTTATACATATCTTGACACAAGCGCTGTACGCGGTGGTGTATTTTTAATTGCTCAGGCAAAACTACGCAAATACTTTGATGACCCATTCGTATTCGTAATGAAATGCGACTTCGAACCAAAGGTTGCTTCTATTTCTGATGAATCAACACTGATTCGTAACGTTGAAATGGCCATCACAACAAAGAATATGAAATCTATCCAGTATCCATACATGCCTGAAGAAGGTATGGTTGAAGTAGGCGAACTAAAAATACACCAAGCATCACATGCCCGCTACTTTGAAGACTTCTTAAAATTCGTCGAATATGAACGCTCTATGCCTGAAATTATGAAAACACAGGTAATGGACATGGTATACGACCAAATTGAAGATGTATTTGAAGAAGGTACGGAAGAACGCGAACAATTCGACCAAGCGATGGAAGTATGGGCTGCCAGTCCGAAACGCGAAATTATGGAACAATTTTCAACCGAAGAAGTAATGGAAGCAACTGCCCAAATCGTCGAGCACGCTCCTGAAGTGGAATTAAAACTAAAAGCAGATCATATCTCTGTGAAGGCTTTACTTGCTGATTTCGGGGATCAAATACATATTGCGAAGGTAAATGACCGATATGTACTTATGATTGAAGCAGACACACTTACGTTTGAAAAGGGCTTCTCTCCTATTGAGTTTCTGAAGCCAGATGAGCTGCAAGATGTGATTGAGCGAATTGAGAATAAGCAACAGTATTCTTATGATCCGAACGGGATTGAATAAATCCTTCCATATATCTGTCTTTACTGGGCGCTTTTAATAAGCGCTCTTTTATTTTGAGCTTAGTTGATGTTTATATTAAAAAACGATTCTTAATAGAATCGTTTTTCCTGATTTATAACAAAAACATGCTTATTTTTAAAAATTATTATTGATCCAAGATATCAATTGTCGCAGAATCAAGTAAATTCCTTCCTTGTTGTACAAGCGTATTTCCATTAGAGTAGTCACTATATATGTTGGTAAAATAAAAACTTCACTTCACTACCTCAAATTTATTATACTCGTAAAAAGATAATTGAAAACGATATTCTGGATGCTCTCTCACCCAATCATAGGCTTCTTCTAAAATATCCATTTTGTTTTGCAAGTCATTAAGTTCACTACATTCGTCCCTTTTCTGTTTGCACAGAGGGCAGAATCCATTCACTATGTCGGCACTTGTCGCCCTAATAGTTTTACTTTTTAAGTCAACTACTAAACGAAGAAGAAAAGAATGCTCAGCTTTTGTAGTCACCGTCATTTCAGCAACCCCATCCTCATTCCAAAAGACACCGTTTAATTCCATTTGTACGGTGACGTCTTTAATATCCAAGTCTATCACTATCACACCTCCCTTGTATAAAACTCATATATTACTCTTCGATTTTAACCTTTAATACACCACGCTTTAAAGATATATTAAGCTTTTTCCAATTCTTCTTCTTTGCTATGAAAGGAAGTATAATTCCTGCTGATAGCGTGGTAAATATTATCCCCAAAACTACAACTGTTACAATGTTAAAGATTGCTTCCATTTAACTCTATCCTCTTTCATTTCTATGGGCTCTAATTTTATGAATGTATTTAAAAATACTTACGACCCCTTAATTTTCAAAGCAATTATAATGGCCCAATCACAACAAATCAATTCCTATTTAATATGAATACTTTATTCATCCATCAGTATAATGATGTTAAATTTATGTAGCTAGAAATAGAGGAGAATGTCATTTAACCTCTACATTCTCCTCCATCTCAGCCAAATACCTAATCTGCCGTTCCGCTTTTCTCACTGCCGTACGAAAATGTTTTTTCAGGAGTTCTACTGTATTTTCACTTATATAATATCTTTCCGTTATACTTTCCCACGTGTCGCTACTTTCAAATGTACTCCATTCAAAAGGGCGTTCTGTATTTTTCTTTAGTTCTTTAAACACCCATTTCCGCATCTTTTTTTTCGCTTTTTCTGTTAGTTTTCCGTTTTTTACAAGTTCAAGTTCACCATGTCTTTTGTATCGCTTATTAATATCTCTCTCGCTATACACTTTAAGAAGTATATTTGCTGTATTTTCGGCATCTGCTAAAGCACGGTGCTGTTTCCCTTCCCACGTTAAAGCGAGCTGTTCTACCGCAAATTGTAAACTTGGCGTATGTTCAAACAATTCCTCATATGCTTGGAAAACAAATTTTTGCAAATCAATTCTACTTTCTTTTTCTATACTTGGGCATTCAACATCATGTAATGTACAATCATGAGATAGAAAGCGATAATCTTCTTTTCCCCATGAAACAAATATAGAATCTTCGCCGATGAACTGAATAAATTTCTCTATAATTTGAGGGAATTTTTCTACATCCATTAAATCTTTCTTCGTAATACCGGTTAATTTTGTTGTATGACGAGTTAATCTTGCACTTGGTTTTATTAACTCTGAAAATTCTTCAATTATCTTCATTGTACCTATTTCTATTTTTACAGCTCCGATATCAACTATTTCTGACGGATCTTCTGATTTATACGGTCTGAAATTCCTCTCAATATCAAACACAATGAAATGTGTAGCGTTTTTCAATTTATTTACCTCTTTCTAAATTCCTTTTCACACAAACACTTTATTTTCAGTATTTATTTATTCATGTACTTTATACAAAAATACTACGAATAAATAAATGAAAATTCAGTCTTGTTATGATATGTAAGTAGGAGGACATCTATAAAAATGCAAAAAAAAAGAAGGGCGAGCCCTTCTTTTTTCAAAAATTACTTCTTGTTTACGTTAGTAGCTTGAGGTCCACGGTTACCTTGTTCTACTTCGAAAGTAACTTCTTGACCTTCTTCTAAAGTTTTGAAGCCTTCGCCTTGGATAGCTGAGAAATGAACGAATACGTCTTCTCCGCCTTCAACTTCGATGAAACCGAAACCTTTTTCTGAGTTAAACCATTTTACTTTACCGTTTTGCATGAAAAAAATCCTCCTACAATGTACCTATATGTACATATTCATTTTCAACCACCTTACAATAATAAGCCAGATATTAAAAAACTGCAACCCCTGAGGAGATTTAACATTGCTATCCTCCTCGGAAGTTACAGCTCATTTAAATCTCTATATTATTAAAAGTAAAATGGTTTAAACATACTATATCATATCAATATAATAAAAGTAAAGTTTTTTTCTCAAATTATTTTTTGTTCCCACTGCATTGCTTTTAATTCACCTGATCCAGCTACTACATAACCATCTTTTTGATTAACAATGCGCCATCCGTGCCCTTTAACTGAATCACATACTGTAACAATACCTTCGTCAAGAAGTACACGGCACACACTACTAATACCCGCCTTATTTTGCGTTGAAGTTGTATATAAGACATGTTGGTCTACACTTAAGTCTAAATAACTACTTGCTTTCTGCTCACTTTGACATGTATGCCAATATATTTTTTCACTCGCAATACTATCATCTATTTTACAATAAGAAATATTCCCGCTAACTCCCTTGCACGATCCACTTGCCGCTACTAAATAAGAATTGTGTAAAGTCAACGCAGAGATCATTTGATTCATCGCAATTTTAATCCTCTTTAATTTACGTGTCTTCAAATCAAAAAGCCAAACACCACCATATTTAGCATGTATTTTCGTACCAATAAATAAGTAATGTTTATATAAAAATAATGATCGAATAGACGGTGCCGCACTGCCATACTCAAGAAACGGATGAATAGTCTCCCATGTAGAACCGAAATTATTAGAAAGATACAGCGTTTTTTCTCCATGAGCAATGACAGTTCCTTGTACATTGCTACATACATTCCAACTCGTTGCTTTTGTTGGAAAACGCTGAATTGTCCAGTTCTCTCCACCATTCATACTACGAATAAAAATCCCTTCGTCACCTACACCATAAACTACATTATCTTCGCTATGTAAATCCCTAATTCGTTTTTGAAAACCATTTAAAATTCGTTTCCATTCTCCGTCTTGTTCAACAAATAAGCCATTATATGTAGTAGCTAACAACAGTTTTCCATCTCTTAACTTTGTAATAGCAGTTGCACTTAACATTGTCTCCACGTTGACACTCCCATTCTTAGAACTTCTCAGCAAATGCAATTGCAAAATTACTGCATTTTTCAACATCCTCTTCATCTTCTGGAGCTAATTCAATTTTCAGCCCTTCTTGTACAAGCTCTGCACCTCGTTCTACAAGGCGTTCTTCAAATATCGTTACCGCTTCACAAAACAGTTCATACGCCGTATCACCTGATCCGAATACCGCTACCTTTTTCCCAGCTAAATCTATATTTTCTAAGTCCTCATGAAAATCTTCCGCTTCAAATGGTAATTCACCATCGCCCCACGTATAAGATCCTAAAATGATTCCATCATAAGCTAATAATTCTTCAGCATCCATGCCTTCCATCTCTTGCAATACTACTTCATGATCAAAAGCATCTAAACTAACTTTAATTAAATCAGCAATACTCTCTGTATTTCCTGACATACTTGCATAAGCTATTAAAATTTTTGCCACTTTGGCATCCCCCTCTAACAATAAATGATTCTCATTCTCATTATATTAATAATGAGAATCAATTTCAATTGATTTTTTCTACTTTTATTTACATTTCACATCTGACTATTTATATTTCATTTTAAACATCTACATTCATATTCAACTATTGCCAAATCTATCTTCAAACATTATTGTATTATCATCATTTCACCTTACTTATTTCAAATAAAAAATGTGTTTGTATCATGCTCAATCATTAATCAACTGTTCACTTTACAGAAAGAGGAGTCCTTATGATGAGAAAGTATTTTATTAAATTTTTAAAAGCAACCTCCCTTTTAACAATATCCTTACTAATAGGAACTGCTATTATTTTATTCGGTACTGCATACGGTCATAATTTACGTGTTATCACCGCCGAGAGTATTTTGACTTCTCAGCATCCTCAATATGCAAAATTCACGTTATTGTCTGATAAAGAATTAAATGATATTTCTCAATCCATCACAAATCCAAAATGGAAAAATAGTGAATTTTTAACTTCTAAACTTTCAAAAAAAGAGTTAGAAAGACGAAAAGATTTACCACTAGATGTTTCTATTGAAACAATAAAGAAAAAATATAATGACCATTTTTTTGAAGGGAAATTAATGACAATTAGTAATCCATTCAACGTAAAACTTGTTACCCAGCAAGGTTCAGAAGGTAAAGACGTCGGAGAAAAAATATACGTAATGGCAAAGCGAAACCATGCAGTTGCCGCTGTCAATGCCAGTGGATTTTGGGATGAAACCGGGCATGGTGGTGGTAAAACTGGAATCGGTATTGTTATTGAAAACGGTAAAGTTATAAACACTCCGAAGGATATTAATACCCCTACCCTCACTAGTGGTATTACAAAATATGGACAAATGGTTTCTGGGGAGTTTTCTGCTAGCCAATTGTTAAATAAAAATGTTGTTTCCGCTGCTGGATTTATGCCTCAGCTAATTGTAAATGGAGAAAAAATGATTACAAATGATGGTGGTTGGGGATATGGCCCTCGAAGTATTATGGCCCAGAAAAAAGATGGCTCGATTATGTTTTTCGTCATTGATGGTAGACAACCTCACAGCATTGGTGCTTCCTTGAGAGATTGTCAAGATATTCTTTATGAAAAAGGTGCTGTCAATGCGATGGCAATGGACGGTGGATCATCAGCAACATTATATGCAATGGGAGATATTTTAAATATCCCTTCCACCTTATCTCATAAATCACGCTATTTACCAAACGCATGGGTAGTTAAAGCGAACCCTAAGCAACAAGTTCATGTAACAATAGACGGTAATTCTGCGAGCTCTCAAAAAATTTCTGAATTAACAAGTACGACCGCTATAGCTATCAATAAATAAAAAAAGCACAGATGACTATACAATCATCTGTGCTTTTTTATTACTTTTTAAAAATACCAAAAGGCTTTCCTACTGGTAAAACAACTTTTCCGAAGTGTGTATTTAACACTGCTGCTGCTGAACCATAGAAAGATAATAATGAAATAAGAAGTTCAGAATATGCTGCTAAATTATGCATTGCGTGCGGCATAACACCTAAAGTACTTAATGAAAGACCAATAAATAAGAAATCAATAAGGACGAAGATCATAAATAATACTTTATGTGTTTCCATTGCACCAATCGTCATAAAGATTGTGAAAATCAAATATCCGATAAAGGCTACACCAAGCTGTTTTGAATCTGCAGCTTGTGCTAATTTTTCGCCAAATACTCCAAGTTGAATTAACCAAGTCATTCCAACACCTAACCAAAATAGGCCGTACGCACCAAATGCTGTCGTACCGAATGTATTGTTATGCTTTGCATCGTGAATGCAAGCAAAGATTTGTGCAAATCCTCCTAAAAAGATTGCCCATGGTAATACAAGTGAAACGCCATCTGTTAAGCCTAACTTTTGAGATGATGCTACAAGTGTTACCATCGCTAATCCAAATAGACCAATTCCAGATGGATCCGCTGTTGTCATTTTCACATGATGTGTAGTAGTTTGATTGCTCATATAAACCTCCTGATTATAAACATACTCGAATACAATACTTAAATCAGAGGCCTATGTCAATGGTTTTTTTTGTATGTTGTCAGACGTTATATTTTATAATGATTAAATATATTTCCGACCACTTCATAAGGTTTTATATTCACTTTTTCCAACTCGTTTATCGGTAGCCATAACGGAATATAACTTCCTCTATCTTCCCGCTGAAATTCCTCAGCTGTTCCACTTCCAAACACTCCGCCTGTAATATAGGCACCATAATAATATTCATTCCCTTTATATTTTACCTTTGCAATAAGGTGCTCCACTTGTATATGTACCCCTAATTCTTCGTATACCTCTCTTTTCGTTGCCTCTTCAGGCGTTTCACCTTCCTCAATCCCTCCGCCAGGAAAAACATAATATGTTTCCTCTTCTCGAATACGCTTTATAAGAGCGATTTTCCCTTCCTGTACAATGATAGCCGCCCCGCGATTTCTTATCATTTTATTTCCTCAATACGAATCGCGACTGTTCCCCACTCTTTTTCTTGTTCTTTCGTATATATTTTGTATGTACTTTCTAACATTTCCTCTAAACTATCATTTTCACAATCCAATAATTTTTTATCAATTTGTTCATACATAGATTTAAAGCTCTCGTATCGCTTTATTTCCGTTACTTTTACCGTCATCATTTCTGTTGTCGTAAGATTCGTAAATACGATTTCATCGCCTTTGTTTATTAGTTGACGTTTTTTATCGTATAGGCGTACTTCATATACTTTTTTTCCTGATTGAATTGACTGAAACGGTTTATTATATAAACCCATTTCGTATCGCATACATCCCACTCCCTTTTGGTCATTTCACCTATTAATACAGTTCACATTACTACATCTTGCATATAATATTCCATACGTATCACTTAATTAAGAAAGGAGGCTGAAGAAGCATGTTATATTTAAATCAAAAACCTGAATATAATAAATATGATATTGGTGATTATACTTATAGTAAAGTAGGGCCAACCATTTTTTCTTGGAACGATGAAACAAAATTAAAAATAGGTAAGTTTTGTTCATTAGCAGAAGAAGTCGTTTTCATACTTGGCGGTGAACATCGTGCAGACTGGATAACAACTTATCCATTTAATGCACTTTTTGATGAAGGAGCACATATTACTGGTCACCCTTCTTCAAAAGGTGATATCGTAGTCGGCAATGATGTATGGATTGGTTATCAATCCTGCATTTTATCTGGTGTTACAATTGGTAACGGGGCCATTATCGGCGCCAGGAGCGTTGTTACAAAAGACGTACCCCCGTATGCAATTGTAGCTGGTAATCCTGCAAAATTTGTTCGATATCGTTTCCCACAAGAAACGATTGACAAACTAGAGAATCTCGCATGGTGGGACTGGGACATTTCTGTTATAAAAGGAGCCATTCCATTACTACTCTCCGACAAAATCGACGAATTTTTCACCTCACCCGAAAATGAATCTATATGATTAAAACAGAAAGAGCATCCAATTATTTTTCAGGATGCTCTTTCTGTTTTTATTTTTTATGTCCATGCAAATGATTACACGGAGAACATTGAAATGGAATTTTATCTAAGCAATTAAAGTTTGTTTCACAAATTTGTTCAATAGTTGGAACAAATGGAATGACAACTATGTTACTTTCTACTATTTGTGTAACAGGTGGCAATACTGTGCCTACTTGATGTTCAAAACGAATACTCGCTTGATTTATATAATTTCCTGAACCATTTGGCGCACTCTGTACTGCTACTTGGAACGAAACTGTCCTTGCTTCACCAGGATTTAAACTTCCGATAAGAAACCCTACTGCCGGGCTTACATTCGGCACTGGCGTATTATCGACCGTTACACTTCCAGGAACAAATCGAACACTACTATCTAACATATCTTGAAAACGAATATTTTGCATTACAGTATCACCCGTATTTGTGATGACTGTCGTAAACGTAATGACATCTCCAATTGTTGCTGCCTGTAAATCTGCAGTTTTTACGACTGTCGTTGAGACATTTTGAGGAATAAACGGGATAACAACTGTATTACTATCACCTTCAACTACTACTGGCGGCTCATTCGGATTTACAGTTGCGAGCCCATTCGCTGTAGCAGTATTTGTAACTAAATTATTTATTTGCCCTCCTGTTATTACAACTTGGAAATTAATAATTGCTGCATCATTTGGCTGAAAATCACCTAACGGAATACCAGTATTCGGATTAGCGAATGGAAGAGGTACATCATTTACCGTTACCGTACCATTTATAAATAGCGTATTCGGATCAATGATATCTGTTAACACAATATTGGTCACAGGAACTGTACTATCATTTATAACAGCGATTCCGTAAGTGACAACATCCCCTATCATTGCTACTTCAAAGTTTGCTCCTTTTGCAACAAATAAGATTGCAGTATTTACCGTTACAATAACTGTATTGCTCGTGTCCATCACTGTAACTGGCGGCTCTCCTGGTACTAAAATATATTCTGCTAACGCTCCAGCAACGTTTACTACTGTTCCACCATCCGGAAAACTTGTAATCGTAGCTTCATATGTTACAAGTGCCGTCTCACCAACTGGTATATCAGGTATCGTAAATCCAATCTGCGGATTTAACCCCGGTTGCGGAACCCCATTTATTGTTACACTATTTGGAACGAAATCAGCTTCCTGAGATAGCACATCGATAAATTGAACATTCATTGCATCAGCAGTACCAGTATTTAATATACGAACAGTATACGTTACCGTTTCTCCTACACCAACAACTGAATGGTCTACTTCTTTTAGCATATCAAAGCTGCCTCTATTTACCGGCGTAACCGTCGTATTACTTGAATTTGTAATTGTAGACGGAGGTTCTTCTGGAATCAATTCGAAATCACCCGTTACTCTTGCTGTATTCATAATGCTACTAGAAGGCGGAACTGCGATTACATTTACTTCAAATGTAATTAATACACTATCCCCTACTGCAAGATCAGGCAATGCAAAGCCTACAAATGGATCTAAACCTACTTGCGGAATCCCATTTATTTGTACACTTCCAGGAACGAATTCTAAACTAGGTGATGGAACATCGATAAACTGAACATTCGTTGCTGTTACTGTTCCTGTATTTGTAACTTGCACACTATAAGTTAACGTATCTCCTAATCGTGTAGCTTCTTTATTTACAGATTTTATAACGCTGAATCGTCCTCTATTCACTCTAGTTATCGTCGTATTACTCGGCTCTGTTACTACAACCGGTGGCTCTCCTGGCACTAAAGTAAAGCTTCCTGTTATATTTGCAACGTTCGTAATTGTTCCTGATGACGGGATGTTTGTAACTGTCGCTTGAAACGTCACTATAACTGTTTCACCTACCGGTATATCTCCAACTCCAAATCCAGTAATTGGATTTAAGTTTGGTTGCGAGGCTCCATTTATCGTTACACTATTTGGTACAAATGACGCCCCTGCTGAAATGGTATCAACAAACTGAACAGCATTAGCTGTTACTGTTCCTGTATTCGTTATTTGAACCGTATACGTTAATATATCTCCAACGAGAGTAGCAACCCTATTTACTTGTTTAATAACATTAAATTGCCCTCTATTTACAGTTGTAAGTGTTGTATTGCTCGGCTCTGTTACTATAACTGGTGGTTCTCCTGGTACTAATACAAAACTTCCAGTTACATTTGCCGTATTGGCAATTGTTCCGTTTGATGGCGCACTAACAACAGTTACTTGGAAGATGACTTCTACACTTTCACCTGGATTTATATCTGGAAGCGGGAATCCGTTATTCGGATTGAATCCAGTTTGTAACACACCATCTATGGTTACACTGTTCGGCACGAATGCTATAGAGGAAGGTAATACATCACTATATTGAACATTCGTTGCTGGCACTGTTCCTGTATTTTGAACTACTGTTGTATATGTGATTGTATCGCCTACTGCAACAACCGGCTGACTTACTGATTTTAAAACATTCAAACCAGGCTCATTGATTTCCGTTAATGTCGTATTACTTGTCGTCGTTTCCGTAATAGGCGGTTCTGTTTCACTTACAGCAAATGTAGCTGTAACGTCTACAAAATTAACAATCGTTCCACCTTCTGGTATGCTTGTAACCACTTCCTGATATGTGACAAGTACAAAATCATCGACAGGTATATCTGGAACTGTAAAACCAATGAAAGGATCTAATCCTGGTGCTGGTACCCCGTTTATGCTCACACTTCCTGGTACAAATGCTACACCCGCGGAAGTAGTATCGATAAATTGAACATTCGTCGCTGGCACTGTTCCGAAATTAAAAATCAATACATCATACGTTAATATTTCCCCTACCGTCGCTACTTCTTTATCTACTAGTTTCAATGGAAAAATAAACGCTATATTAATTGTCGTAACGACTAAATTTGTTAATATCGTTTCCGTAATCGGTGGTTCCTGCGGATTTGGTTGTGAAGTAAATGTAACATCTGCATCATTTAATATGACTTCATTATCTGGAATTTCTGTAATCGTCACTTGGAATGTGACCTCAATACTTCCACCAGCGATTAATAATGGAGTAACTGTAAATCCTATTTCTGGATTTAAACCAAGTTGCTGCACTCCACCTATCGTTACACTATTGTCAACAAACGTCGTTCCTTCTGGTATGACATCTTGGAAGAACACATCTGTAACAGAGATAATTCCTACGTTTGAAATGAGCACAGTATACGTTAATACATCCCCAACGGCCCCAGTTGCAACATCAACTGTTTTTGTTGCAGTTACTTCACCAGGAGGAGGTAACGGTATTGTAACTACCGTTGTATTACTTGAATTCGTTGTTGTTACAGGTGGCTGTAAAGGATTTAATAAGAAAGTGGCTGTAGCAGATGCTGTATTTAATACTGCTCCACGTGTAGACGGTGCAACTACCGTAACTTGGAACGTTACTGTCAATGATGTTCCAGCTGCAATATTAGGAAGCGGGAAACCAACATTTGGGTCAAATCCAGGTTGTGGCGTTCCATTTATCGTTACACTATTTGCTACAAAAGTTGTTTCTAAAGCAATTGGATCAAGGAAAGAGACATTCGTTGCTGTTACTGTACCGTTATTTCGAATGACAACAGAATATGTGTAAGTTTCTCCAAGTGCTGCTTGTTGTACAGATGAAGATTTTTGTATATTTAACTGTGCTGTGTTTACTTGCGTCACTACAAAATTACTATTTGTAACAGTCGTTATTGGAGGGTTTGCTGGATTTATAAGAAAACTTGCAGTAACGTTCGATTGGTTTCTTATATTTCCACCGCTCGGAACACTCGTCACTGTAACTTGAAACGTAATCGTAGCCGTTTGCCCGACCGGAATATTTGGTACCGGGAAACCCGCCATAGGATCCGCACCTTGCTGTACGACTCCATTTATCGTCACACTATTTGCTACAAACGCAGTACCAGATGGAATTGGATCTTGAAAAACAATATTCGTTGCAGGAACAGTTCCTGTATTTTGAATAAGAATCGTATACGTTAACGTATCTCCTACACCGGCTTGTGGTGTATTTACACTTTTTATTACATTAATTGATCCTACATTCACTCGTGTCACAACGGTATTACTAATTGTTACAATTGTAATTGGTGGCTGCAACGGGCTTACTTGAAAATCGGCAGTTACATTTGCATTATTCGGAAGCGCCCTATTTGGTGGTACACTCGTGATTGTCACTTGGAAAGTAACTGTTACCATCCCTCCTACTGGAATATTAGCAAGTGGAAATCCAGTTGTTGGGTTTAAACCTGGTTGAGGTGTCCCGTTTATTGTTACACTATTCGCTACAAAAGTGGTTCCGACTGGAATCGGATCAAGGAATGATACATTTGTTGCTGCTACTGTTCCACTATTTTGTATACGAACTGTATACGTTAACGTATCTCCTACACCGGCTTCAGTAGCACTTACACTTTTCATTACATTTAACCCTGAAGAATTCACGACCGTCATAACAGTATTACTTGGTACTGTTACAGTAATCGGTGGCTCTGTTGGATTTACAAGGAAATCTCCAGTTACATTCGCATTATTTACGACATTATTTCCTTGGGGAATTTCATCAATTAATACTTCAAACGTAACAATAACACTTGCGCCAGTAGGCAAATCATTTAATGGGAATCCTAGTCCTGGATCTGCCCCCTCTTGTAAAACTCCATTAACCAATACACTATTTTCAATAAATAATGTCCCTTGCGGAATTGAATCTTGGAAAAACACATTTGTAGCTGGTACACTACCTGCATTTATAACTTCGATTGTATATACTAAAACATCCCCTACTGTTGCAACATCCGTATTCACTGCTTTCACAACTTCAAAGTTTCCTGATTGTATTGTCGTATTCACAACATTACTCGGTACATTGATTGTTACTGGTGGTTCATTCGGATTCACTTGAAAGCTTGCTGTTACATTTGCTTGATTTAAAATATCTTCATTTTCTGGATTCTGTACAATTACTACGTCAAATGTGACTACAACCGTTTGAGCCGCAGGAATATTCGGAAGAGAAAATCCTGTATTCGGATTCAATCCACTTTGCGATACCCCATTAATTGTTACAGAATTTGCAACAAATGAAACAGCAGAAGAAATAGCGTCTTGGAAAAATACATTTGTTAACGGAACGTTTCCTGTATTTTGAACTGCAATCGTGTACGTTAAAGTGTCCCCTACTGCCGCTTGCATTGTATTCACTTCTTTTATTACATTTAAACCGCCTGTATTAACTTGTGTCACAACTGTATTCGTTTGTCTATTAATTGTTATCGGTGGCTGATTCGGAATAACGACGAAATTAGCAGATACATTTCCGCGATTTGCAATCGTACCTCCCGATGGTGTAGATGTTACTCGTACTTGAAATGTAACAGTCCTACTTCCGCCAGGAGATATATTAGCTACCGTAAACCCAGTCGCTGGATTTACCCCAGGTTGTGAAACCCCGTCCACAGTCACACTATTTGCGATAAATGTCGTTCCAATTGGGATTGGATCTTGAAAAATAACATTTGTCGCAAGTACATTTCCTGTATTTTGAATTGTTACCGTGTACGTAAGAACGTCGTTAACCGTTGCAAAAGCTTTATCCACTGTTTTTCTCGTTGTTATATCAGCTATATTAATTGTCGTAACTACAGTATTACTTGTCGCTTGCCCTGAAACTGGTTGTTGACCAGGCACTGGAGTAAAGGTAAATGTTGCACTCGCACGGTTTGGAATTGGGTTGACAAGAGGATTAGATGTTACTCGAACTTGAAAGCGCACTACAGTCGTTTGCGATGCATTAATACTTCCAAGATTAATACTACTTGCTGGATTCGCTCCTGGACGCGCTACTCCATTTACCGTAACGCTGTTTGCGACAAATGTTGTTCCTGCAGGAATACTATCAACAAAAATCACATTGTTTGCAGCAACATTCCCATTATTTGTGACATTAACCGTGTATGTTAATACATCATTAAGTGTTGCCGTCTGTAAATCTACAGATTTTTGCATACTAATAGTTGCTTGGTTCACTGTCGTTTGTACTGTGTTTGAAGAAGAAGTACTTGTAATAGGAGGACTACCAACGAAAGGACGGAATTGATATGACACCATTGCACGATTTAAAATAGGATTGGGATTCGGGAATGATGTTATTCGAACTTGAAATGTAACAATTCTTTGCGTGTTATTTGGGATTATACCTAAATTAATTCCATTAGCAGGGTTTGCATTCGGTTGTGTTACTCCACCTACTGTTACACTACCTGCTATAAACGTCGTTCCGTTCGGAATACTATCACGTAATACAACGTTTTCTGCACTTCCTGTCCCTGTATTTGGGACCGTAATCGTATAAGTGAGAGTATCCCCTACCCCTGCGACTGTTCTATTAACCGATTTAACAGGATTAATAATTGGACCTGTTGCATCAATTTGAACACCAAAACCAGCTGCAGCGTATCCATCTCCATTTGTAACAAATCGAACTGTTGCTGACGTTTGATTATTTACTAATGATGCAGAGGCATTTACATTCGTAATATCCCATCCTTGTCTTCGGACAGCTAAAGCTATCCCTAACGGCTGATTCAAATCTCCAAATGTCCCGGTTGTATCTAACTCTCCAATGTCATTACAAATTTGAGACTGGAAGAAATTATTCGCAGGGTTTCTCGGTCCGAATAATGCCACTGTAGCATTTGCATTCGGTCCAAAGCGAAGTTGATCTCCAACAATGTTAGAATCGCCTTCTTGAGCAGTTACGAGCACTCTTCCTGTAACAGCTCCTGTTGCCGGCGTAGCAAATCCTGAAATAGTAGCATCAACTGGTGGTGATGAAGCATCAATAATTTCTTGGCCTGCATATACTGACAAATTTCGAAGTGGTAAACTTGCATTTTGATACACAACCTCAAGCGTCCATCCAGCTGAACGACTGATTGTCGGGTCAGCTGAAGTTCTTGCAGCTGGCACGGCACCTGTTGTATATGTGCCTGCTCCACCTGCACTAACAAGATTCGTTACATTGGCAGAGCGAGCATAATAAAACTGGTTTCCTACTGAACCTTGCTGCGCGGTAGCAGGATCTGGCGTAACAGAAAACGTCCCTGCTGGCGTTGTAAATGTAATGTTATCATTTAAAAATGGTAAAACATCTTCCGTATCAGTCCGGAAAGTACCAGCCCAAACTAATTCTGCATATAACACACTGCTTCCCGCTGGAAGATTTAAAATTGCACTTGAAGAATTCAATTGCCATTCATCTGTTGTCCCTGCTGGGAATCCTGGTACTTGCAACGCTGTATTTACTGTCGTAAACACAGCAAGTGTACCAAAAATATTACCTGGTGCAGGTGATGTAGGGCTAAGCCCCAGCGTATTCCCAGTGAACGTGACGGCACCAGGTACTGTTGTCGTAAAACGATTTATAAAAGGCACACAATCATCTCATTTCATTTATAGTAAAAAGTGCTCTATACTATAAAATGTAGACAACCTATGGGATGTACGTTGTCCAACAAAATTCCGCACATATGAGAGGAGTTTATAAAACTATGCGCTACATTATTATAACAGGAACTTCACAAGGTTTAGGTGAGGCAATCGCTGCGCAATTGTTAGAAGAAAGTACAACTGTCATCTCTATTTCTAGAAGAGAAAATAAAGAGCTTACTAAACTTGCAGAACAATATAACAGCAATTGCATTTTTCATTCCCTCGATCTTCAAGATGTACATAACTTAGAAACTAACTTTAAAGAAATTATTTCATCTATTAAAAAAGACAATGTATCCTCTATTCATTTAATTAATAATGCAGGTACAGTTGCACCTATGAAGCCGATTGAAAAAGCTGAAAGCGAACAATTCATTACGAACGTTCACATTAATTTACTTGCACCTATGATTCTTATATCTACATTTATGAAACATACGAAAGACTGGAAAGTAGATAAACGCGTTATTAACATTTCATCTGGTGCAGGAAAAAATCCTTACTTTGGCTGGGGCGCTTATTGTACAACGAAAGCTGGTGTAAATATGTTTACACAGTGCGTAGCAACTGAAGAAGTAGAAAAAGAATATCCAGTAAAAATCGTCGCTTTTGCACCTGGTGTTGTTGATACAAATATGCAATCACAAATTCGTGAAACAAATAAAGAAGACTTCATAAATTTGGACCGCTTCATCGCACTAAAAGAAGAAGGAAAACTACTATCACCTGAATACGTTGCGAAAGCAATTCGTAACTTACTAGAAACTGAGAATTTTCCGCAAGGTGAAGTAATTCGAATTGATGAATAACAAAAAGGCACGCTTTAATAGCGTGCCTTTTCATTTTATTTCTCTAAAAATATAAGTACAGACTCCATCAACTTCTCATAACCAATCTCTTGATAAATTTTATTTGATGTTGGATTTGCCAAGTCAGTATATAATGTCGTTGTTTTGTAACCTTCGCCTAACATACGTTGACTAAGTGCAGCGACACAACTAGATGCGTACCCTTTTGTCCGTTCTTCTTTCGGCGTATATACGAAATTAACTGTTATATTATTTGTAGTTGGTCTCGTTTTTGCAGCTACAGAAACAAGTTTCCCGTCTACTTCTAGACCAAAAAGACGACGATTAGTAATTAATGTATGAGCGGTTTGTTTCGCTTCTTCTTTCGTAGTAGGAAGCTTCACATCTTCGCAAAATTGATATATCCACTGTTCTATTAATGGTAGCTCCTCACTACTTACTTCTCGAAAGATTCCATCTCCGTTCCACTTTTTCTTTACTTGTTTTAATTCATATACACCTTGCTCCATTGCAACAGTAGTTTTTTTCTGCTCTAACGTCGCAATCTCTTCCGCTAATTTCTGTACAATTTTCTTATTACCAATTAATCCAGGAACATTTGGATATACTTTCGTTAATTTTTTTGCAAGTTCCACGATGTCCTCTTCCACAATTTCAGACGTAGCAACAATGATTTGTTTCTTCTCTTCTGTTTGCAGAAATACAACCGCAATGTCTTCTCCTTGTTTCGCTACCCCATAAATATCGGTTCTTGAACCATTTGTAATACACCTAATATGAGATTATTTTCCTGCTCATTCTTTTCTAGAAATGGTGTAACATCTTCTTTAAAATGAAAAATCTCTTCATATACATGTAATTGAATCATCGACAATCTCTTCTCTCTATTTATATTTTAATTAAGTATTGGCGATTAATTCATTAAATCCTTCTTTTACGATTCAATAATATTCAAAGCTAATGTATTCAAGGCATTTTCAGCTTGTAAAATTCTCTGTTTTTCCTTTTCAAATACATCTTCTTCTTTTCGAAATGACTCTTTTCGATTTTTAATCATACGCTTCATTTCTTTTTTACTCGGTCCACCGTATACATTTCTTTTTTGAATAAAAGCTTCTGGCGATATAATTTCTTTCCACTCTTTTTCTAATAAATTTATTTTAAAATGTTCTTGCAAATACATATTTACATCTTTGAAGTGTAATTCATGTAGTTCTTTTTTCTGCTCCAATGACATATTTGCAATAGCACTTGCTGCATGATGAGCATGCCGAAATGGAATTTCATAATTTTTCGTTAAAACATCGGCGAAATCCGTTATCGTTATTGCATGTTTATAGGAACGACTTTTTAACGTTTCTTCTTCTACTTTCATCGTTCGGATCACTGCATTCATCATACAAAAAACACGAATTGCCTTTTCAATCCCTTTATATAAATATGGCTGCAAGTCATCTTCCGTATCGACAATATCACCAAATGGTGTATTATGAATCATTTGAAATACTGTAAATGCTTCTCCTAAAGCACTACTCGTAATTGCACGAGCGTGTTCAATTGAAACTGGATTTCGTTTTTGCGGCATAATACTACTAATTTGTACATATGGCTTTGCAACAGTAATACCGTCATATTCTTTCGTTGCTAACAACAAAAAGTCATGAATCCATCTACTCGTATTCGTCATCATTACCATAAGTAGCGAGCTAACTTCTAATAAATAATCCGCTCCGGCAACAGCATCATATGAGTTCTCAATTACAGCTGTAAATCCAAGTAGATAAGCAACTCGTTCTCGTTTAATCGGGAAACTTGTTGTAGAGAGTGCAGCCGCCCCCATTGGAGACTGATTTAAAAGCTGGTATGTTTTTTTCATTCGTTCTAAATCTCTTTGCATCGTATCATAAATTGCTAAAGTATAATGACCAAATGTTGTTGGCTGTGCCGGTTGTGTATGTGTATAAGCTGGCATGATCGTTTCCTTATGATCAGCAGCAAGTTGCAGTACACTTTCTTGCAATAGCAAATAATGTTCCATTAATCGTAATATATACCGCCTTAAACTCATGCGATACATCGTTACACCCATATCATTTCTACTTCTACCAATATGCATATTACTTACAAAATCGCATTTCGCTTCTTGAGAAATTAAATGTTCGATTAAAAAAAAGAGGTCTTCATGCTGCTCTGTATATACCAATTTATCTTTTGGTATTCGCTCTACTTTTCTAAGTGCGTTTAATATAACTTTAGCTTCTTCTATTTTCATTAAACTTTCTTCAGTCAGCATCGTAATATGTGCTTTATGCACTTGAAACATATCTTTCAATAAGTAATTTCGTTGAAAATCAAATACATGTTGTAATACACAATCCACATATGTTTTTCCAGGGAAATCAGCGCCTTCACTCTTTATAAACTCTTCCTTACTCTGTTTCATCACCTTTTCCCCTCTCACCTAAGTATTACTACCCATCATACCCATTGATAGAAAAAAAGTGCTTGTACATAAAGTGAAACTTTAATCAGTGGGGTTTTCTTCATCCCCCACTGATTATTAGTTGAACCAATCGGGCTTTTACGGGCAGTTGATCCCCCACCTAACTTCTTTGCTTTCGCTGAATTTTGAGGTGGGGGTCTTACTGCCCATTAA
>NZ_JXIS01000095.1:0-1025 GCF_000836715.1 Bacillus sp. L_1B0_5
GAAAACGGTCACATAAGATGTGAGATATTTTATATGTACAAAAGGAGGGCATTTCTATGAAAGCAACCGGTATTGTACGAAAAATCGATGAGCTTGGTCGAATTGTGATACCAAAGGAAACAAGGCGTACACTCAATATTCACGAAAAAGAACCATTAGAAATATTTGTAGAAGGCGAAACGATTATTCTACAGAAATATCAATTGTATGGTACTTGTCCCATCACAGGGGAGATTTCTTCCCAGAATATCAAACTAGCGGATGGAAAGCTGACGTTGAGCCCAGAAGGCGCGAAACAACTTATGGAAGAATTAGAACAATACAAAGTAACAGTATGAAAAGAATAGGGGGCGAACTCGTTGGAAGTGAAATTACAAGCATTTCAAAAGGATAAAAGCAAAAACATGCTATCTTTGCAGGAACAATTGTTGCAAGAGGCGTTTCAAAAGAGGAAGGATATCACTTTAATTCTGTTAAAAGGATTGCATGTAAAAGGAATAATAAGAGGATTTGATACTTATTCTGTTTTAATAGAAGTTGAAGGTAAGCAACAGCTTGTATATAAACATGCAATCTCGACGATTCGATTCTAAAATAAAACAGTAGCATGATTCCTACTGGATTCATGCTACTGTTAAAGAAATATTATTTAGCGTTTACAGCTTCTTTTAATGCTTTTCCTGCTTTAAAGGCAGGTGTTTTTCCCGCAGGAATAGTAAGTGCCTCACCAGTATGCGGATTGCGGCCTTCACGTGCAGCACGTTCTTTTACTTCAAATGAACCGAAACCAAGTAGCTGTACATGGTCTCCATTTTGTAGTGCATGTTGAATGGACTCTAATACGGCATCTACTGCAAGACTTGCTTGTGGCTTTTTTAGTTCAGATTGTATTGCGACTTGTTTGATTAATTCTGATTTGTTCATGAGTCACCTCTTATTGTGATATATACTTGTTTCAGTATAAAGGGAGAAAGAGAACGGTGCAAGATAGTTTGTAAGTGTAACATGTTAGATTCTTTGCTAAC
>NZ_JXIS01000096.1:0-8799 GCF_000836715.1 Bacillus sp. L_1B0_5
ATGAAATGTCGGTTAGTCAAGATGTGTTTGACGTGTTCTATTCAGCGTTAAAAGGACGACAATTAATTGTTTACGGTGGATTGCTAAAAGATTATGCCAAAAAGTATGAAGATGGTGAATTGGACAAGTTCATGAGTAAAGACAAGAATGAGTATTATTATAAATTAATTGCAACGTGGAATAAGGATTTAATGAAGTTTGAAAGAGAATATCAAGAGTTAACAGAAAGTGAAAAGCAAGAATATAATGGTCATTTGATTGATGAAATGGAAGTTGAATAGTGATGTATTGAAAAAAGCCTTTTGAGTGCAGTAATTAGCACTTAGAAGGCTTTTTTATGATCTAAAAAGAGAACGAACAAAAATGTTTTTATTTTTTGAATCCGTTGTTTTAGAAATCTTATTTTTAATGTTTTGGTGATATTTTATTTTATACTTAAGATGCAGTTTAACCATTATATGGGATTTGAGGAGAGGATTAAATGGACGAATTAGATAAATTATTTTTGGAATTATTAAAAGAGGATTATAAAAGACGTAGTGAGCCTATTTTGAGATTTAATGACGTTCTTTGGTCTTGGTTGCAAAAGGAGGGCGAGAGTTTGTGGGATGGAGTAATTGAATATAATTCGTTATTAGGTTGCACGGAAGATATGGGGCGTCTTTATGCAATTGTTGAAGGTTTATTGAATGATTTGGCAACGAAAAGGGAGTGGGATGATGATATGTATTATTTAGCAAGATCTGTTTTGTGGGATTAAAAATGTTTTTTTGTTTTTGATTTTAATTAGGAGAATTAAGAATTGAATGAGGTTGAAATGAAAGTTGAATAGAGAGGTATTGAAATGAAAACTTTCTGAGTGCAGCAAGTAGCATTTAGGAGGTTTTAACTAACAAAAAAAGAGTTTTTCTTTTTCTTAAATTTAAATTTCGTGAATTTGTGAATTTATTTTTTAAGTTTATTTTGATATATATTTTGTTCTAATAATTTTGTTTCACTCCTGTACCAGCTAAAAACCTAAAGTGTGCGCATGAATTTTTTTAGTTATATATATAACGATAAAATACCGCACGTTTTTTGATGTTTTTTTAAAAAAATATAGTTTTGAGAAATTCTAAATTTTTGGGGTTGATTTTGGACTTTTGATGTCGGATTTGATTTTGAAATTTGTTAAATTTGAAATCTCGATTTTTTGATCTTCGAAATTTTTGTTTTCCGTTTTCTCTGTAATTCTGTATTCCGAAATTACGGAGTTTATATAGTACCTCCATGTCGAACTGAAAATGAAAAAACTTTGCTCGCGTATTTAATCCATAGATATTTTATATCTTTAAAAAGTTGCACCGTTTTAAATGAGTTGTTATAGGGCGTGTGGTGAAAAAAGATGTTTGGATTATATTTGAATTTGTTATTTTCGTGAATTCTTTTATTTCGTGATTCCTGTATGTTTTTAGTCTTTTTACTCTTAGATTTTGTTTACTTTTGTATGCAAATGAAAAAGTCAAAAAGCCACGCATAATTTTTAATAGATATATATATATCATTAAAATACCTAACCCTTTTTTGATGAAAAAAATATAAATAGTTAAAGAAAAAAGACTGATAAAAATATCAGTCTTTTTTTCTTGGTTTTATTTATAAAGAGTATCTTTTTATGGTGTTTTCTACTTTTTCTCTCCAGTTCTCTATATCGTTAATTGATATTCCGATCTTTATTAATTCGTTTGGAATGAAACTGTTATCTAAAATCCATAAAGTGAGCCTTTCTAATGTGATTCTTTCGTTTCCAATCGAATAAATACGTTCACTTTGTTTGCAGGTGTATGGTTTTTTACCAACATATTTTTCTACATAAAAGTATCTTTTTCCGTTTGCTTTGTAATTTGTTAGAAATGCCATAGTAATGCTCCTTTCAGGTGTTTTTATGGTTAGTTAAAGAGTAGTTCTGTAATGTTTTTTCAACTTTTTTATACCAATATTTCACATCGTTTATGGATACTCCGATTTCTAGTAGTTCTTTTGGTATACGGTTGTTATCTAATAGCCACATGGCTATTCTTTCTAAAGCGATTTTTTGGTTGCCAATCGAATAAATATTTTTATATTTGTATTGCTTTGAGTAATACGGTTGTGTTCCAACATATTGAGATACATAAAAGTAAATGTTTCCTTTTACTTTTTTTGCTGTTAGATATGCCAAAATGTTACCTCCTACGATTATTAGAGTTAATATTTTATTTTGTGTTAATTAATTTTAACCTTATAAAGTTAAAATTTCAAGTATTAACAAGTTAAATGATCAATATAAAACAAAAATTTTACCTTATGTGATTTATATTTATAATTTTAATGATTTAAATTAACCTTTATTTTGTTTAAATTGTGTTTTAATTGTATAAAATTAACCTTATAATTAAAACGGTATGTACATTGAATGAAAAAGGAGTATGAAAAATGAAGTTGGTAAATAACATTCGTATGATTATGGCGACAAAGAATATAGATAACATTTCGGAGTTATTGAGAATAACGGGAGTGAGTCGTAATTCTATCAATAAGTTGTGGCATAACGAGAATGTGTCTTCTTTAAGATTAGATACATTGATAACGATCTGTGAGAAGTTAGATATTAAGCTGTCGGATTTAATTGAATATATCCCAGGTGATAGTGAGGCAAAATAATTTAGGGGATATTATATTTTTAGATAACCCGTGTATGATGAAAGCAGGTTTTGGTTGCATATGGTGTTTTGCAGGGCTATATGTGTATTTAAAGTCTCGGCAAACTTTATAACTGTCTTTTTCTTTTTCTGTTTGTTATTGCATGAATATGGTTTGAATTTGGTAAATGAAATTATAGTCTTGCTAGGTGCGTCAACATCTTGGAAGATGAGAGGTACTGGCATACTTCATGATTTTGTTGAACTTTATGTGTAATCATAGTAGTGCGGTAAAGTGAAATGGTGAAATTGATGAGTATTGAAAAAAGAGTCCCTATTTATGGGGCTCTTTTTTATTTGTTACTAATTACTTTTAAAACGTCCACAAAACCTACTACAAAGGTCTCAAAGAGACCTACAAATAGATGTTAAAAGGACTCAAAACGACCTACAAGGGTGCTTTTTGAATCCCAGTTAGAGAGCTTTAGAAATTCAGTAGGCACAGCCTATTTCACCACTTTGAACTAGAAGTGGGATCGGATTTCCTTATGCTCTTTTTTATTTTTTGTTTTTAATAATTTTAGGGAGTAGTTTTTTCACTACAAGAAAATCACATAGATCGGCGGGGCGGTGTGAAAAAATAGCGAGTGTTGGCGAGGATATTTTGCACGGCAGCAGAGACAGTATGTTGTCGTGGTGAATATAAAAAGAGACTTTTTAATATATGGATGTCAGTTTTTAAAAGGGGGAGGAGTGTTATGGTATCTGTCAACGGTAAGCGGACGGAACGGAACGTAGTGAAGTGATGGAGCATTAAGGAGTTGATAGGGCACTTTGCCAAAGACCCTCTTGCAGTCCTCAAAACGCAGTACGTTTTGGGCTGGCTACCGCCGAGGGAATCCCCTTGGAGAAGGGGTTGGGGGATTGATATTTTTACATGGGGTTTGGGCAAAGCTTAAGTTAAGGAGTGTTGTTTGGATGCACTTATAGTCTCTTTAGACGTGAAGCGCAGCGGAACATAATTGTATTAAGAATATTTGTTCTCTATGCTAATGTATAACTTCAATTCACATGTAGTCATACGAAGTAATATTATTTTCACTTTAATGTTGTGTAGAGGTATTACATATTACACATAGAATTTTATTTGTGTGGAATATATGTGAAGGGGATGAAAGCAACATGAAGGTGTTTGAAGTGTTAGAACGTCTCAAGAAAGGCGAGAAATTGAAAGAGATAGCTAATTTTATAGGAATTAACAACAGCACGTTACAAAGAAAGCTGAAGGCTTTGGGGTATGCTTTTGATAGTAGCACGAAAGAATGGTTCTATAATGACAAAGATAACCCAGAGCCATTAGAAAAAAATATTATGGATATGGTGAAGTTGAGTAATAAAAGTGGTGTTAATGATTCACATAAAGTAATGGAAGATAATAAAAGCGATACTAAAAGTGAAATAAAAGGGAAACAAGGTAATACAGTGAAAGAATCTGAAGTTTTGACAAGTGAAGATATAGCAGACCTTCAAGAAATGCTCTTATTTTGGCGTATAGAGAGAGAAAAGATGAAAAGGTATAAAAGTCTTCACGAAGAAATAAAAGGTCTTAGACGGGACGACAGGACGCGAAAAACGGTTATATTGAGCAAAGAAGTTGCGAAACGTCTCGATAAATTGTCAGAAAGAGAACGTTTTGATAAGTCCGATTTGTTGGAATTGGCATTAGAGCATTTTTTGAGTGAATATGAATGAAAATAGATTTAGGTCCACTATGGACCTTTTCATTTTGTTTTAGGGAAGTTTGCAGAGCTTTGTATAATATCCTCGCAAACTATTGTTATTGATCTTACGAGGTTTGTAGAGTCTTGCATAATGTCCTCGCAAATTGTTGATGTGAATATATGGGGATATTATAAAAAAACTCTTGGGGGATGGCTATTGGCATCCTAAGGATACGACAGAAGAATTGAATGGATTATTAGCGGAAGGATGGGAAGTAATAAAAAAGAATCCTGTAAATAGGATTCTTTTTTGTGACTATTGACATATAAATTGTGTCTTTTAGAATGTATTCAAAGTTACTTATAGACTTTTAAGTTGTAATAGGATGACTAAGTTGTTTGACTAGGAAATTTGCATACTTTTTTTCAATTTCGGCTGTTATTATACCGTTTTCTAAAAGTATGTAAGTGTTGTTTTGTTCGTCAGTTAGTAATCTGATGTTATCATTTTTTGGGGAAATGGTAACATCTTTTTCTTTTTCGTTGATATTTTTTAATTGTATTTCTGGTAACGGAGGTACAGTTTTGATAAGTTTGTTCATTTCTTCTTGAAATCCTCTTGTTTTAACTCTACCTATGTCCATCTTCAGCAAATTACATTTTCGTAGATCTAAAGGGTTTCCTGTTATGTTGTAGCATATTTCTGTTTGTGTGCTACATTCTAGGAGTAATCGAGATAGTTGTGTTTTTGTACTTTGACCTCTATCTCTTCCGGCGATATTATACCGCATTCGTTTTCCTTTGCTATTAACTAAGTAATTTTGCCAGTAAAAACCTTGGGAATTGGCTATTTCGAAGCAATTTGTATCAATAAAGAAAGCAGTTTCTTTATTATTTAAGTCTTTGAAAAAAATTGCCGTATAGCCATTTTTTAAGTGTTCATATCTATTTTTCATAATTTTCCTCCTTCCGTTAAAGATTATAGAATATTCAGAAGTATAATAAAAGATTGTAATAAAAAAAGACGTGGTATTTAACCACGTCTTTTTTTATTAATTCGAAGGTGATTTTGATGAGTTTTCTTTTATGAAATTTAAAATTTTTTCACAATTTTATATTTCATAAAAGAATAGGGAAGTTTGTAGAGCCTTGCATAATGTCCTCGCAAATTGTTGGTGAAAGAATTGCGAGGACATTGGGAATCCTTCAAGATTCGTTTGTTTTTTGCGTTGATTAATAAAAAAACGTTAATCATTATTTTCTTTTAATGTATCCTTAATGTTAAATATACAAATAAGGAGGATGATTTATGGTAAGTAATTCTTTTTTGAAGAGTATTTATTTTTCTTTAAGTTTTAATAGTTCTTTTGAAGAGGATGATTTCTCAATAATAATTCCAGAAGGTGATAATCATAAGAAGGAATTAACAATAAAATATATATTTGATGAGAGCTATTATTTTAAAACTTATATTAATTCGTCATTAGAATTTCGTTGTGAATTTAGTCCTGGTAAAGTTATGTTGATTCAAAATAAGACTATATCTCAGATGGATGATTATTTTTCTGAAATTCGTTCTTGGATTAGTCGGATGGAAGATGAATTTAATTCCACACCTTTAGCGAGAAAAGTAATAAGAAATCAATCTCAGGTTGAAGATTTAATAAGTAAAGTGGATTCTTTATTTGAAGAGAAGGAATTGGATCCTAACGAAAGTTTTTCACACTCCGAAATGGAGGATATGGAAAATAAATTAGAAGAGTTTAAAGCGTTAATTGAAGAGAAATTAGCTGAACAAATTAATGAAAAAGAGTCTTTGGAAAAAGAAGTTAAAAAATTGTTTAGAGAAATAAACTTCCTCAAGCAACAAGTACAGACGTTGACTAAAAAGAATTGGTTTGCAGCATTTTTAAGTAAAACTGGTAAGTTTATAAGGAATAATCCTGAGACTACTAAGGCGATTGCGAATACAGCGAGAGAACTTCTTCCAGAAGAAATTAAAATGAGTATTCCAGATGGAACTACTGATGTAATTGATATTTTATTAGAGGAACAGAAAGTAAAGTAAGTTGTAAAATTGTTAAGAAATAAAGATAAATAAAAAAACTGGCTTATGGAAGCCAGTTTTTTTATGGGTATATTGATTTTTTTATTTAGTACATTTCCTATAGGAGTTTATTATAAGTTTCATTTTTGTTCACAACCTTTTTATTTGATTTTAGATAAAAATTATTATTTAGTTTCTATAAAATTTTAGATAAAAGATTATTGTTTAGTTTAGAGATGCAGCTTGTTCCTCTTCTGTTGTTTTATCAATTAATGTTATTTCTAGTCCTAATACATTTGCAAGTTTTAGCAATGTAGGTATTTTTGGTATGTCAATGCCATTTTCGATTCTTGATATTGTTTTTTGTGGTACGTTAGATAACCTTGAAAGTTCGCGTTGCGATAATCCCTTCCGATCACGTGCGGCCATTAATTTTCCTACGATCTCCAAGGCAATGAACAAATCCGGATCCTTTTTTGCCAAGTCTTTTCGGAGATCATCAAATGTTTTCATGTTTTTACCTCCTTGTTTGTTTTTTTACAAAAGTAAGTGTTATATGTTTTTGTTTTGGATCATTATATTCTCATTACACCGACCGACAAAGTCGGTCACGGACATCATTGTTACGATTGGTTATTTTGTAGCCATTCTTCTTTTCTTGTTTCAGCACGTTGAATTTCATTTTTAGGTGTTTCGTTTTGTTTCTTTTGAAATTGATTGGTAAAGACAATGGCGTTGTTTGAGTAATAAAAGAATAAAACTCGATTTTCATTTACTCTTAATTGCCACATGTCAGTTCCTTTCAATTTCTTTACATCTTTTCTTTTTATCTCTCCAGATTGAATGTATTTTCCATTCTCTCTTAGCATTAATTGGAGTTGATAAAACTTTCTGTAGACTGATTTCTCGTGTTTTTCAATGTGCTGAATCCATTCGTAAACTGGTTGACGTCCGCGACCATCGGCATAATAAAGAATATCCAACATCGCGGTTTTCCTCCTCTAATATATTAACTATTTATGTATTTGTGATAACACAAATGTTATCTTTTTTAAACGATAACATTTGTGTTATCGTTTTGTCAAAAAATCTACTTGTTTATCTTTTAAATTCTAATTAGCAGATAAAGCTCGAGAATTTCTCGATTTTTTATGGTTACACTTTGAATGTGTTCTGAAATATATGTTTTTGAGGTTTAGGGATTTGATATGTAATCTTTAAGAAGAAAATATTATAAGTCTCTTAAAAACGATTAGAAGTGAAAATGAAGAGGTTGGGAGATAGGAAGAACTTTTATGTTTGAAAGAAAAAAACGCCCTTATCTACGAAGTGGATTAAAGGGCGTTTTTTATGATTTTTCGGTTACGAAAAAAATGGTTTTCTTCTTTCTTTAATACAAGGGTAACTATTTCCGCAGGGAAATTGATGCCCTTGTATTCGTTTTCCCCTTGATACACAAGGGTTTTAATAAAAAAAGACTTGCATTCCTTGGCATAGTGATTTATCGTTTTAAGTGTCGAGCAAAAAACAAAAATCAATATGGAAGGAGCAAGTCCGAAAAAGGGATTCGTGTACCCTTTTTTATTCAATTCATATAGGGCTAGTATATCAAATATGACAAAGAAAAAACAAGATGAAATCACTGGTAAATTTCATCCTAAGAAAAAACAGAATATAAGAATTTACGGATTTATGGAGAATAAATTAAGCGAGAGTGGTCGAGAGTTGTTTAAGTTATGTAGTACGTTTAACCATTTTGTTACTACTCAAGATAAAGAGAATACAAAATTAACGAATTCAAATTCATGTAAAAATCGTTTTTGTCCGATTTGTGCTTGGAGAAAAGCACGAAAGGACGCAATGAAAATCGCAACCATGATGGAAGCAATCAAAGTTGAGGAAAAGAAAGAGTTTCTTTTCCTTACGTTGACGACTCCGAATATCAAGGGTGATATGGTAAAAAGCGAGATTGATAGATTTAATAAAGCTTTTAATAAATTATTTAAGAGACGTAATATTCAACGTTCAATTAAAGGTTATATCAGAAAGTTAGAAATGACTTATGATAAAGAACGATTTATCACTGAAGAAATGTATAAGAGAAGACAAGGATATTGTGATAGACGTGGGTTAAAAGTAAATGATAATAATCCAACTTATGATACATATAATCCTCATTTCCATGTATTACTTTGTGTTAATAAGTCGTATTTTACAGATACCAAATCTTATATTTCTCAAAAAGAATGGTTAGAAATGTGGCGAGATGTAACCGGTATGTCAGAGATAACGCAAGTACATATTCAAAAAGTGCAGTTAATAAAAGAAGGTAATGCGGTTGCGGAGGTTGCGAAGTATTCAGCGAAAGACT